>JAHFTZ010000155.1 GCA_023265355.1 Terriglobus sp. | reverse complement strand
AGGATGTGCTCGCCGTCATGATGGATGAGGGCGGCAAATTCGACAGGTTGTGCGCGGACAATGCTTTGATAGAGATCCCAAGGCGTCAGATCAGTCGACCAGTGTGCAGACATGGTGAGGTTCGCCTGATAGGTGTATCCCGCTTCGATGAGACGATGGATCTCTTGGACACGTCGGAGATATTCAGATGCTGCGAGATCGAGGCGCACTTCCGGGATCGTGGCCGTGGGCTCCTCCCGTTGAGCAGGAGCTGCTTGTTCGGTGTTGTGGTGGAAGATCTGCGGTTCCCGATAGACGCCGAACCAAGCCATTCGACCTGTGGCGGGAGCGAGCGCGTGGAGCGAGGCCTCAAAGGAGTACCCGGCTTCATAGGTCAAATAGCCAGCGACGTAGAGACCTTCCGCCAGCGCTTGATCGATCTGTTGAAAGAGCGCGGGAATATCGGAGAGAGTGGCCGCCCTCAGGATTCGTTCCGGATGCAGGAAGAGATAGCTTTGAGAAGAATGTGCCGCCGAGGCGCGCGCAGTCTCCAGAAGGACCGAATTAGGGGTCTCTGCCGCAAGACGGCGGAACTCAGGCGGAAGTGATACGAACGAAGACATCTCTCCTTTGAAGATTACCTGTTTCGATTGATCGTGAGTCAAGGCATACTTAAGGTCAACGGGCGAAGGCTTTAAAGCTTTGCGGAGGATCGATGGTAAGGATGCGTAGATTGGTAGCGGTGGCGATGACATGTGCCTCCGTGGTGGTGGCACAGAGCCGGACGGCTGCACAGAAAGGGCTTGTTCTTTCGCCCAAGGCGACAGAGGTACTGAAGATCCTGGATGGATTATCGTCTTTGCCTGACGGCCCTTGGCGATATCACAGTGGAGACGTGGCGCATGGTGAAGCCGTGGATCTCGATGATTCTTCGTGGAAGAGTGTAATCAAGGGGGCCAAAGCCGACCGCGATGCGGGGTGGTTCCGTCGCGTGATCGAAGTGCCTAAAACTTTGGATGGATACGATCTCACAGGGGCTCGTATCTGGTTCCAGTTCCACGCTGGCGCCAACGGTCCCATGCCGCAGATCATTTACTTCAATGGACGTCGTGTGGCTTTAGGAGACGACCTGGAAGCGATTGTGCTCTCCGAGAGCGCGAAGCCTGGCGATAAGATCGAAGTTGCAGTGAAACTGCTTGCGACCATCGATGAAAAGACCTTCCGTGGGGCGACGTTCAAGATCGAAAGCTCCAAGTCTCGGCCCAGCCCTTCGGATCTTCGTATCGAAGGCATTACGGCGGCAACGCTGCTGCCTGTTCTTCCAGGATTCAAACCGGAGATGGAAGACAAGGTCGACTCCATCATCTCGTCGGTCGACATTGCAGGTTTGCACAAAGCAAACCAGGTTGCCTTCGATGCTTCTCTGAAGCGCGTCCACCGGGAACTGATGCAGTTTGAGCCGATGTTGAAGACGGCCGTGATCGATCTCGATGGCAACTCACATATCGATGCGGCATGGTTGTGGCCCTGGACCGAGACAGTCGATGTGGTGAAGCGCACCTGGGGTACAGCTCTGCAACTCATGAATGAGTATCCCGACTATAAGTTCACGCAGTCTGCGGCGCAGTACAACGTGTGGATGAAGGATAAGTATCCCGCGATGAACGAAGAGATTAAAAAGCGTGTCGCCGAGGGACGATGGGAGATTGTTGGCGGCATGTGGGTGGAGCCCGATCTCAATATGCCGGATGGTGAATCGCTGGTGCGCCAGCTTCTGATCGGCAAGCGCTTCTTCAAGAAAGAATATGGCGTAGATGTGCGGATCGGCTGGAATCCTGATTCCTTCGGCTACACCTGGCAACTGCCGCAGATCTATAAGAAAAGTGGGGTCGATTACTTCGTCACGCAGAAGATGCACTGGAACGACACGAACCAGCTTCCATTGCGCACATTCTGGTGGGAGTCGCCCGATGGTAGCAAGGTGCTGACGTATTTTCCGACGGACTACACGCACAGCGAGTTGAATCCGAACCGCCTGGCGAAGGACTTTGTGGAATCCACACAGAGGCTGAATGGCTTCACCCATATGCTCGATCTTTACGGCGTAGGCGATCATGGAGGTGGACCGACGCGCGATATTTTAGACGAAGGTCTTCGCTGGATGAAACCTGACTCCGTTGCCCCCACGCTGCGCTTCAGCACGGCGCAGAGCTACTTTACGAGTGTCGAAAAGACCCTGGAGCCCGACTCACCGGAGTGGAACTACGACAGCATCGCCAAAGGCTTTACCGCTCCGCCCGAGGGGAGCGAGGGCAAGCTGCGCATCCCAACCTGGAAGGATGAACTATACCTCGAGTACCATCGCGGCGTCTACACGACGCAGGCTGGACACAAAGCGTATATGCGCGAGAGCGAAGAAGCTCTGCTCAACTCGGAGAAGTATGCTTCGCTCGCATGGCTAAAGGGCGTCACGTATCCCACTTCGGACTTTGAAGACTCCTGGAAGAAGGTGACCTTCAACCAGTTCAACGATCTCGGCGCGGGTTCTGGCATTGGGGTGATTTACAAGGAAGCTGCCGAAGACTACAAACATGTCTTCCAGCAGGCGCGGGACGCCGACATGGCTTCGTTGCCCGCTTTGCTGGCGACGGTAGATACGCAGGCGGCCAAGGGTGTTCCGGTGGCGATCTTCAATCCGCTGGCCTGGGAACGTTCCGATGCTGTCGTTACGGTGGAAGTTCAAATGCCGGAAGCGACTTCGGAGGGCGTGCATGTAGTGGACGCGAAGGGCAAGATACTTTTGTCGCAGGTGCTTTCCAGCAACAACAAGACCAACACGTACAAGCTTCTGGTAAAGACCAGCAGCGTACCCTCTCTGGGTTACACCGTGCTGCATGTGTTGCCGGGACAGAAGTCCGCTTCGACCGACATCAAGGCTGATGGGCTGACACTTGAGAACTCTCATCTAAAGCTTGTGGTCGACGCCAAGTCCGGTTGTATCACCAGCCTGGTGGAGAAGAAGACGGGCTTTGAAACGATTGCGGCGGGCGGTTGCGGCAACCAGCTGCAGACGTTCAAGGACACACCGAAGCAGTATGACGCATGGAACATCGATCCCGGCACCTTCGATCACTTCACGCCGATGGAAGGTGTTGAGTCGGTGCAGCTGCTCGACAAGGGACCTCTTCGCGCCACGATTCGCGTGACGCGCACCTGGCAGAAGTCGCACTTCGTTCAGGACATCTCGCTCGATGCCGAAGCGGATGTTGCCCGAATACAGAACGAGTTCGACTGGCACGAAGAGCATGTTCTGCTGAAGGCTTCGTTCCCAGCTGCTGCCACCAGCGCGAAGGCGACGTACGAGATTCCGTATGGAACAATCGAGCGTCCTACGGAACGTAAGAACAGCTTCCAGCAGGCTGAGTTCGAGGTTCCGGCGATGCGCTGGGCAGAGCTGGGAGATGGGAAGCACGGCATCAGCCTGCTGAATCAGACGAAGTTTGGCTATGACGCTGTCGGCAATCTTCTGCGCCTTACTCTGCTTCGTTCTGCCACCTGGCCTGATCCGGTTGCAGATCTTGGCCACCAGAGCTTCCAGTATGCGATCTATCCGCATGCGGGGGACTGGAAGCAGGCGGGGAGCATGCAGCGTGGATGGGAGTACAACTATCCTCTTCGCGCAATGCAGGTAGCTCCGCATGCCGGGGCGGATGCCGCAACGAAGGGCTTCGCTTCTGTCAACGCAAGCAATGTCGTCATTACCGCGATCAAGAAAGCGGAGGACCGGGATGCTCTGGTGGTCCGTATGTTCGAGTTCGAGGGAAAAGAAAGCGACGTAAAGGTGGCTCTGCCAGCTGGTGCAACGTACGCCGTGGCCAGCGATCTGATGGAGAATCCGGATGCAGCGCATCTTCCGGTAAACGATGGTACGGTGACGGTTCACGTTCATCCGTATGAGATCGTCACGCTGCAGGCGATGTACTCTCCGCAGTAGCGAACAAGAAGATGCCCGGCGCTCTTATGAGTGCCGGGCATCTTTCATTGCAGGGTCTATTTGACCTTCAGCAGAACCACGCCGTGCTTGGGAACCATCATGCGGTCCGTGTCACGGATGACGCCAAGGTCCTTCGCCTGCCAGACGTTGCGCGCGTGGACTGAGTTGCCGAGGCCGATCTCTTTCAGATGAAGAGTCATGCCGCGCATTTCCGCAGTGTCTTCGCCGAAGTTGAAGATCGCCAGCGCGTGGGAGCCATCTGCCAGTGGACGTGCCCAGATCTGCAGAGGACCTTCACCCCATACACGATCGCCCTGTTTTCCAAGCGGGTCCTGATCGATAGCGATGACCTCGCGATTGGTCAGAACTGATTTCACCTCCGGCGACATGGCAGTGAGATTATTGCCTGCGAGGAGCGGAGCTGCGAGGATCGCCCACATCGTCATATGGGTGAGGTTCTCGTCGTGCGTAAGTTCTCCATTCCCAACTTCTAGCATGTCCGGATCGTTCCAGTGACCTGGCCCGGCGTACTTGGAGAGCCCGGCTTGCGTGAGCGCGATGTAGGACATCTGCTGGTAGTGAGCGTTGATGTCGTCCGTCGTGCGCCATAGATTCGCTCCTACCTCAGGGCCCCACTCCCAAACAGAGTCAAAGCCATATTGGCAGAGAGAGTAGATCATTGGGCGACCGGTCTTCAGGATGGCCTGATGCATTTTCTCGTAAGCATCCCGCATCATCTTGTTCTGCTTGGCCCGATCATTGGGAGCTTCCTGCTGCATGTTGTCGCGGAAGGAGCAGAGATCGTACTTGAGGTAATCGATCCCCCAGTCGGCGTAGAGCTTCGCGTCCTGTTCTTCGTGCTGATAAGACCCTGCGAAGTGTGCGCACGTCTCGCGCCCGGGAGAGGAGTAGATCCCGAGCTTGAGGCCCTTTGAGTGAACGTAATCCGCAAGGGACTTCATGTCGGGGAACTTTTCGTTGGTGTGCAGGATACCCTGTGCGTCCCGCTTGCCCTCCCATGTGTCATCGATGTTGACGTAGATATACCCGGCGTCACGCATGCCTGTAGAGACGAGAAGGTCCGCAGTGTCGCGGATATCCTTGTCCGTCACCCTTGCGGCGAAGAAGTTCCAACTGTTCCATCCCATGGGGGGTGTTGCAGCTAAGGTATTTTTCGATTGCGCCAACAGCGGAGAAGCCACTAAAGAGAGACAAAGGGCAGAGCGAAATAAGAGACGCATGAGCGAGTAGAACCTCCTTTGGAATGCAAAACTATGAAACGCGTAGAAGGAGGGAGTGTCAAATTGGACCACTTAGTCTTTGGCAGTCGCTTATGAAGCGACGCCGGTTACTTCGTAAAGAACCGGTAGTTGATCGTCCAAGTCTGAGTGGCACCGGGTGCGACGTGGATCTTGATATACGCTTCAGGGCATACGGTCCGTGGAGTCGACCAGAAGTAAGAGAGATTGAGGGGCGAGTCTGCCGTTTGCTGCACGCCGATGCCGAGGTCTTTGTCTTCGAAGGTGAAGTCGTAGTCGGAGACTTTGTTGGAGTATCCGGTGAGGTAGCCCTGCACGCCGCGGCGTTCCAGCGGTGCGATGAATTTAATTGCGTTATCTTCGATGACTGCTTTGGTTGGATCTACGGGGCTATCGAGGACTGGAGTAAAAGGGAAGCGGACCTGCATGCTCGGCCCGGTCTGCTTATGATCCAGCATGAAGAAGTCGTGGTCGTAGACCTGTGTGTCGATCGGCTTGGTTCCGACGTTCTTGAGTCGGTGTTCCAGGCGGAGAACGTTTCCGTGTTGATCGAGCGTGAGCACTTTCTCGTAGATGTAAGAAACTCCGATGGAAGAGTGAAGCTCTTGCTGGAAGGTGACCGAGTTTTTGTGGACCTTCGTCTTCCATTTGCCCGTGTCCATGATGGGATAGGCGTTTCCGAATTTGTATGGCTTGTCGTCGACCCTTTTCAGAACGCCAACCCCGATCTTCACAAACATGCCACCTGGAGCTGCATCGTCGTATCCGATCTCGCTCGTGGGGTGGCGAAACTCTTCCACCGGGCCGGTGATGGCGTCGTTGCCCGTGGGGTCGTACTTATTGAACCACTCGCCGAAGAAGGTATGGCCGTTCAGGGAGAGGCAGCCCACGACGCCACTCCAATCGAAGCGAGGGCCACGGTAGTATCCTGTGTTCTTGTCGGGGAGAAAAACGACAGCGTTAATTGCGCCGTTGCTCAGGCGTGCCAT
>JAHFTZ010000154.1:4788-6230 GCA_023265355.1 Terriglobus sp. | reverse complement strand
TATTGCCATGTTGCAGAACCTCTTTCCGGACTGGGCAGGAAAGCTTTTTGTCCTGGCTCTGCTTGGATTTGCGACGACAGATTTTGTCATCACGATGACTCTCTCGGCCGCGGATGCGGCGGCCCATCTGGTGCATAACTCCCTGACTCCCCACTGGATGCAGGACCAGATGGTCGTCACGCTGGTTCTACTGATTGGGTTGGGCGGGGTCTTCCTGAGGGGATTTAAGGAGGCGATCACGATCGCCGTCTGGCTCGTGGGAACTTACCTCATTCTCAATGCTGTCGTCGCCTTTGAGGGAGTGGTTCAGCTTGTGCATCATCCGGAAGCGCTTCGCGCATGGCATCATGCGCTGTCGCTGCGCGGTCAGCATCCGTTCCGCATGCTTGGACTTCTCCTTCTGCTCTTTCCGAAGCTTGCCCTGGGGCTTTCTGGGTTTGAAACCGGCGTCGCTGTGATGCCGCTGATCAAAGCGAAAGATGAAAAGCAGCGCGTGCGCAACACGAAGCGGCTGCTGATTACCGCCGCCGTAATCATGAGCGTTTTCCTGATCGTGACCAGCGTGATCACAACGGTGCTTATCCCTGCGAAAGACTTTGCCGAGGGCGGCGCGGCCAATGGACGCGCCATGGCATGGCTTGCGCACAACTATCTGGGCACAGCCATGGGCACGGCTTATGACGCGGTCACCATCTGCATCCTGGCGTTTGCGGGAGCGTCGGCTATGGCTGGCCTGCTGAACCTGATTCCACGCTACCTTCCCCGCTTCGGTATGGCGCCGGAGTGGGCCAAGGCCTCGCGTCCCCTTGTGCTGGTCTTTATGGCGATTGCGATCTTTGTCACGGTATTGTTTCACGCAGACGTCGACGCGCAGGGTGGAGCCTATGCCACGGGCGTCCTGGTGTTGATTACGTCGGCGTCCGTCGCCGTGATGCTGGCCTGCCGCAGTCCGATCTCCCGCTGGTTTTTCACGGCGACAACGGTGGTCTTTGGTTACACAACGCTTGCCAATATCTTCGAGCGCCCTGAAGGCCTGAAGATATCTTCCATCTTTATTGCAACCATCATTGGTGTTTCGTTACTCTCGCGGGCTCTCCGGTCTACGGAGTTGCGGGTGACGAGCGTCACTTTCGATGCGAGCGCGGAGGAGTTGCTGAAGGATGATGACGACCAGGTCTTCCGCGTGGTCGCCCATGCGCCGGAAGAGGGCGAGACAATCAGTCAACTCGATGAGACGGATCTTGAGTTGCGCAAGTTCCATAACCTCCAGTCGGAGGAGTGTCTTTACTTCTTCGAGATCTACCGTTCCGAAGCGTCAGACTTTTCCAATGAGCTTCACGTCAGCGGACGACGCGTGGGATGTCATCGCATTCTTTTTGCGAAGAGTCCGGTGGTAGCTAACTCCATTGCCGCGTTGCTGATCTGTCTGGAGGAGCGCACCA
>JAHFTZ010000154.1:0-4778 GCA_023265355.1 Terriglobus sp. | reverse complement strand
GGTCCCCCATGCGTATTTTCGCTGGACAGATGTGAGTCCCTCGAGGAATATCTTCCGTTTTATCTTCCTCGGCGAGGGCGACACAGCACCCCTCACCCACGAAGTTTTGCGCAGAGCGATCCGGGATCCTAATCGACGTCCGATCGTGCACGTAAGTTAGGACAACGAGTCCAGTTCCCTTATTGCGGGTTGCGTCTCATCTAGGAACCCTCTATGCTCAAAGGATGCTGTTGAAACGCAAAGACAGGGCAACCAATCAGCGCAGTGCGCCGATTTGGCTCTCCGTGTTTGTTTTTCTCTGTCTGTCTTTGTTTGTTGTCGGCAGCATAGCTCAAGTCTGTCATACGCACTCTGAACTCACGGATAATCTTCCATCTGGGAGCCAGAGGTCTCATCAGACGACTGCGGACAATTGTCCGCTCTGTACGGTAATGCACTCCGCCTTGCACGTCGCCGGGACTTCCGTTGTCTCGCACGTGGAACCGACGATGCGTGCGGTGGAGCACTACACACCCACGACCCCAAGCTTTCTGTGGCGGGCCAATCTAGCCTGCCGCCCTCCGCCGACTGACGTGACGCAAAGCATGTCGTCGCACGCGATCGGATAGAGCTTTTCCCCCTCTTATGATCGCCTGCCTCTAGCGTTAGCCGCTATTCCTTTGTTTTCACGGCAGGAGATTTCCCTATGAACAAAACTTTCTTTCGGTCGGTTGCCTTTGCGCTCTCGATTTTTCTTTGCGCCGCAGCTTTACACTCGCAGACTTCCGCTGGAACGCTTTCGGGTATCGTCACCGACAGCACCGGCGCCGTGATCCCGAGCGCTACAGTTACTATTGAAAATCCCGTCAGCGGATTCAAGCGAAGCGTCACCACGGATTCCACAGGCCACTTCACGGCAGTGAATCTACCGTTCAATCGCTATCACGTGACGGCTGTGGCGACGGGTTTTTCGAGTTCTGCACAGGACGCAGCCATTCGCGGAGCGGGCGGCAATCATGTGAATTTTCAGCTTTCGGTTGGCACATCCTCGGAGATTACGGTCGAGTCAGAGGATCTGGTGAGTAACAACCCGGTCTCGTCGAATACGGTGGATCGCAGTCTCTTTGACAAACTCCCGCTCGAGAGCACCTCTGCTCCTCTTTCTTCGCTCGTGACCCAGAGCACACCTGGAATAGCGGCAGATTCGAACGGTCTTTTTCATCCGATGGGTGAGCACGCGGATACGACGTTTGCGATTGACGGGCAGTCGATTTCTGATCAGCAAAGCCGGGTCTTCGGCAATCAACCCTCGACGAATATCATTCAGTCGATCAACGTCATCAACGGGATCGCTCCGCCTGAGTATGGTGATAAATCGAGTCTTGTTGTGGAGACGACGACGCGTTCTGGACTTGGGCTGCTGAAGCCGACGGGAACAGTCTCCTTTACCTACGGCAGTTTCGGCACGACGACGGCCGCTGCCGCGATAGGGTTTGGAACCAAGCGCTTTGGCGACTTTCTTTCGGTGGACGGTGTGAATGCCGGGCGCTACCTGGACACTCCAGAGTTCCGGCCTGTGCACGATCACGGCAATAACTTCAACGTGTTTGATCGCTTCGATCTGAAGCCGACGGAGAAAGATGCCCTGCAGCTCAATCTCACGTTTTCGAGGTCGTGGTTCCAGCAGCCCAACCAGTTCGATCAGGAGACACAGGACCAGAGGGCGCAGATCTTCAGTTTCAACATTGCACCTTCGTGGACACACACTTTGAACTCAAAGAGCCTGTTCACGATTGCACCATTTTTGAGGCAGGATAACTTTCACTACTATCCGAGCAAAGATATTACGAATGACACGCCAGTCACCCTGTCGCAGAGCCGCCGCCTGCAGCAGGCGGGCGGGCGCGGTGACTTCATCTTCACTTCCGGCATTAACACCTTCAAGATCGGAATTACGGGGAGCCGCTACGGTCTGGCCGAGAGCTTTGGTCTCGGTGTGACCGACCCCACCTTCAATCCACCATGCTTTGATGCTTCTGGCAATTCGGTAACTGACCCGTCGGTTACGAACCCCTCGCAATGCGCCTCCCTGGGTTTCACGGCCAATGACGGCTTTCTGCCTGGCCTGGAACCTTACGATCTCACCCGTGGTGGGCAGCTTTTCCACTTCCAGGGAACCGCTCCTATTTTTGAAGAAGCGGCATATATTTCGGATACGATCGCATGGAAGAACTGGACTGTGCTTCTGGGAGGACGCTTTGATAACTACAGCGGCCTCAGCAGCCGATCGATGGCGCAACCTCGTCTGGGTTTGAGCTACACCATACCTAAGAGCAGCACGGTGCTTCGTCTTGGATATGGCAAATTTTTCCTGACGCCCTATAATGAAAACTTGATTGTTTCCAGCTCGACGGGCATCGGAGGTCTGGAGAGCACTGCCGGTACACCTCTGGCTGCGGTGCCGTTGAAGCCAGCTTCGCGCCAGCAGTACAACGCCGGCTTTGAACAGGGCGTGAGCCGTTTTCTAGTCGTCAGTGCCGAATATTTCTGGAAGTACACGGACCGGGATTTCGACTTTGACATCGTGGTCAACAGTCCGCTGGCCTTTCCAATCCAGTGGAAGAAGTCGAAGATCGACGGTCTGGGAATCAAACTGACGGTTCCTAACTACAAGGGCTTCACTGCTTACTCCTCGCTTGGCCACACACGCTCGCGCTTTTTCGGACCGGAGGTTGGAGGTGTGCTGTCCAACGATCCTTCGGTGAACACGTCTGCCGTGTTCCGTATCGATCACGATCAGGCGTTTCAACAGTCCACCAACCTCACGTACCAATATCATCACAGCGTGTATGGCGGCTTTACCTGGCACTATGAGAGTGGTCTGGTGGCGGGAGCAGGCCGTGACGACTTGTTGGGCCTCACCGGTGACCAGCAGGCGGCGATCAAGCTGACCTGTGGAGGCCAGGTGGCGACAATTGCGAATCCGATCACGTCCTGTGCTCCGAACGATCTCAAGACGCCCGTTCTGAACCTTCCCGCGGAAGGCACTGAGGATGACGATAGAAACCCAAACCGCGTTGCGCCACGTACGCTCTTTGACGCCACGGCAGGATGGGACAACATCTTCCACGTAGACGGAGTTAAGACGAACGTCAGCGTTCTCGCTACGAACCTGACGAACAAGTACGCGGTCTACAACTTCCTCTCAACGTTCAGCGGAACGCACTTTGTTTCGCCGCGCGCCATCACTGGGAAGATCAGCTTTAACTTCTAATAGCCGACCGAATAAGAAAAGGCCCGCGAGCAGTCGCGGGCCTTTCTGTTTGTAAGTTTTATGGAAATACTACGAGAGCATGGTCTCTTCGGAGGAACGGAGCCGGACGATGCGCTCGACGGTATAGGGAGCGCGATTCTGTGGCGAGTGGAAGTGGCGCACCTGAAGCTCTCCCAGGAGACCAATCCCCATCATTTGAATACCTGCAAGGATGGCAACGCTGGCCACAACAAAGAGTGGGCTGTGTTCCTGCATCACGTGGCCGTGCGTGAAGAGTTTCAAAGCGAGGAGCCAGAGCGAGATACCGAATCCAGCCAACATGCCCAGCGCACCGAAGCTGCCGAAGAAGTGCAGCGGACGGGTGATGTACTTCAGCAAGAACCGAATGGTGAGCAGATCGAAGAAGACGCGGAAGGTGCGCGAGATGCCGTAGTGGCTTGTACCGTGCATGCGCGGGGGATTGGAGATCGGAATCTCGCAGATGCTTGCGCCGTACCAGCTTGCAAGTGCAGGGATGAAACGGTGCATCTGGCCATAGAGGGGGATGTTTTGAATCACCTCACGGCGGTATGCCTTAAAGGTCGTTCCGAAGTCGTGAATGTCGACGCCGCTGAACTTGGCCATGAGCCAGTTTGCTGCGCGTGACGGGATGCGCCGGAGGACGAAGTTATCGCCGCGCTGGGCGCGCCAGCCGCTAACGACGTCGTAGCCTTCCTCCAGCTTTGCGAGAAAGGCTGGAATCTCTTCCGGTGCATGCTGTAAGTCGCCGTCCATGGCGAGGATGCAATCGCCGCTGGAATGGTCGAAGCCCGCTGCGAGGGCGCTGGTCTGGCCGAAGTTGCGCCTCAGTTTGATGACCAGGACGCGGCTGTCGACGGCAGCGATCTCTTCGAGCAGGCGGTAGGTACGGTCACGCGAACCATCATCGACGAAAACGATTTCAAACGAATCGTTGACGTGCTCCATGACGTTTTTGAGGCGATCATAAAGCGCCGTGACGCTCTCTTCTTCGTTATGAAACGGGACTACTATGGAATATTTTGGCACTTCTTTATGGTAAACCTTTGGTCGCAGGGTACCAACCTGGATTCTCTGGAACGGAATGGAATGTTCGGCACCGTGAAGGACGAGGGATGATGGGGGAATGCGTCCCAGACACCACTACACCGAAACGCCTCATGTAGAGATGGGGTCCGCCCCGGAGGTTGGCTCCCAGGCGGTTGTTTCACACCAAAGTGTTGACGGGCCAGAGGTTATTTCGAAAGAAACAAGCGCGAAGGGGCCTAATGCAGATACAACAGAAGATCATCTTCCCTGGTATAAAGAGGTCAATATGTTGAAGAGGATCGGGGCCATCGTGGCGGTTGTAGTGCTTGGCTACTTTGCTTATCACGGATTTAGCCGCTACAAGACGTCCCGCGACATGGCTGCAGGCGAGGTGGTCTCAGACGATGGCAATCAACCAGCGCCATCCCCTGAGACTGACTCTGCCAAGCCGGGGCACGGCGCGCCGACTCCGTCGATC
>JAHFTZ010000153.1:3820-6240 GCA_023265355.1 Terriglobus sp. | reverse complement strand
GATATCGCATCATGCCTTCAGGAGAATCATGGAACCACCACGCTGGCCCCAGCTTCAACGCAGGATAGTGCCCCGCCAGCGGAGCGAGCTCTCTCGCATACGTTGTCTCGTCCAGCGTGAACAGAATCAGGGAGAATCCTGCCTCATTCCCATACTTTGAAAGCAGCGGACGCAGAGAGCGCACATACTCCGTCGGAGAGGGGATGTCCGCACCCTTATCCCGTCCGAATTTTTCGTATACTTTCGTGTTGTGATTGCGCACGGACCCTGGATGGATCTGCATCACCAGGCCATCTTCCACGCTCATGCCCGCAAGCTCCGTCAGCATCTGCGCCTGGAAGAGCTCCACGTCGGCAGCCTCGAAGGTGCCCTTATAGATCTTTCCGTAAAGCTCGGCAGCCTTCGCTTCGCCCAGGTCCGCCGTCCGCGCCGTCAGATGGCCGTGATCGGTCGCCGTTGCGCCCATCTCCTTGAAGAAGGCACGCCGTTTCCTGAGAGAATCGAGATATCCCTTCCAGCTTGAAACATCCTCACCGGTCAACTTGCCCAACGTCTCGATGTTTTCTTTGAAGCCCGCAAACTCCGCGTCGATCACGCCGTCCGGACGAAACGTCGGAATAATCCTGCCCTTCCATCCACTCGCACGAATCTTCGCGTGATGCTCCAGCGTGTCCGTCGCCGCGTCGGTTGTCGCCAGCACCTCAAGATTGAACTGCTCATAAAGCGCCCGAGGACGAAATCCCGGCTCTTTCAATTTCTTATCGATCGTCTCGTAGAAAGCGTCCGCATTCTTCTCGCTTAGCCGCTCTGTGAACCCGAACAGATTTTCAAACTCGTAGTCGATCCAGGCCCGCGTCGGTGTTCCCCGAAAAAGGTAATAATTCCGCGCAAAAATCCGCCAGACCTCCCGCGGATCGGCTGGCTCTCCGCTAATTCCGAGCGATTCCAAAGAAATTCCCTGCGAGTACAGCATCCGGAACACATAGTGGTCTGGCTGAATGAATAGCGCAGTGGGGTTTGCAAACGCCTCATTCTCTGCAAACCAGCTCGGGTCGGTATGTCCATGCGGACTCACGATGGGGAGCTTATCCGCTACCTGATAAAGCTTCCGCGCAACGTCCCGCGCTACACCCTCTGCGGGAAAAAGCCTGTCTTTATGCAACATTTCTTCGACCCTCGCTTAATTTCGCGCGCACACTTGGCCCTCGGCCTCTTGAGCGAACACAAATACTGACATCCGGAATCATAGCCACGGAGAGCAACGTTGCCAATGGCTACCCTTTTATAGGCCATTTGGCCTGTCGAGGCGAGATCAGCCTCAGGCATACCTCCACGTCGGCCTTTGACGGCATGCCCATAATCCAAAGCCGTTTGCCAAAGGCTTTTTCGAGATTGAGAGTCAACCTAATGCGATAGGCCCGCATTCACGCTGTGCGGAACACACAAATTTCTCCTCGCCCATGCAATCACCCAATCATTTCCCATTCCCGGCATTCATCGGTTAACGTTGCCGTATGGATCTTCATCGGCTTCGCCTGCTTCCCTTCGCTGCCTGCGTGCTCGCGCCCTTCGCCCTTTCGGCCCAACTCGCGCTCATTCCGATGCCGCGCGAGGTCCACGATGCGGCTCCGATCAACGTCGTCAACGGCGTCTCTATCGTTTGCAATCAATGCGACAAAGAAGACGCCTTCGCCGCCGATGACCTGGGCAAAGCCCTCTTCGAGCGCGGCATCTCCGTCGCCTCTACCACGGCTCCACAGATCGCCCTCATGCGCGCGAACTCCAGCGAGGCCAAATCCGCCCTTGCAAACGTACACATCACCTGGACCGCCGACATGGACGCCGAGGGATACGTCATCCTCCCCGCAGGCAATGGCATCGCCGTCATCGGCCGCACACCCTCCGGTGTCTTCTACGGCGCACAGACGGCCAAGCAGCTCGTCGATGCGAATAAGATGCTGCACGCCGTGACCATCCGCGACTGGCCTACTCTCAAGATCCGTGGCCTCGATGACGATCTCTCGCGCGGCCCCGTCCCGACGCTTGAGTTCCAGAAAAAGCAGATTCGCATTCTTGCCTCCTTCAAGCTCAACGTCTACTCGCCTTACTTCGAACACACCATGCAGTACGCCTCGCAGCCCCTCATGGCGCCGCCGGGAGGATCCATCTCCGCTGCCGAAGCACGCGAGCTCGTGGCCTATGCCGCGAAGTATCACATCATCGTCATCCCCGAGCAGGAAGCCTTTGGCCACGTCCACTACCTGCTGAACTACGAGCAGTACTCCCCGCTCTCCGAGACACCGCACGGACAGGTCATGGCCCCCGGCCAGCCCGGCTCCCTGCAGCTCACCAAGCAGATGTTCATCGAACTCTCACAGATCTACCCCAGCCCCTGGCTTCACGTGGGCGCGGACGAGACG
>JAHFTZ010000153.1:0-3810 GCA_023265355.1 Terriglobus sp. | reverse complement strand
CGATGTCGACGCGCGCGGGCTAGGCGCAGTCTACCTCTACTACATGCAGAAGATCGTTGCGGAGCTCA
This sequence comes from Terriglobus sp., assembly GCA_023265355.1. GTDB lineage: Bacteria > Acidobacteriota > Terriglobia > Terriglobales > Acidobacteriaceae > Terriglobus. Next base: position 3,742 of record JAHFTZ010000153.1, on the reverse strand, counting down.
AGCCGCTCAACCGCAAAATCCTCTTCTGGGGCGACATCGCCATGCACGACCCGGCGCTCGTCAAAGCCCTTCCTCAGACCTTCAAGGATTCTGTCATCGCAATTGGCTGGGAGTACAACCCGCAGCTGAAGGGGTTTGCTCCCTGGATCGAGCCGTATATCGACGCCGGCATCGAATGCTGGGTAGCTCCCGGCGTGAATAACTGGAACCGCGTTTATCCGAATAACAACAACATGTTCGCCAATATCCAGAAGTTCACCGCCGAGGGCCAGAAGGGTGGCTGCACCGGCCAGCTGAACACCATCTGGAACGATGATGGCGAAGGCCTCATCAACTCCGACTGGTACGGCATTCTTTATGGAGCCGCCGCCGCCTGGCAGCAGGGTGAAGCTCCGATACCGCAGTTCCAGTCCGCCTACGGCGCAGTCTTCCATGGCGATGTGACCGGAAAGATCGACGAAGCCCAGAAGGAGATGATGCTCGCGCACGCCCTTCTGAAGGACAACTTCAAACAGTCTGATGGCTCCGACCTTCTCTTCTGGGTCGACACGTGGTCCCCCGATGGACAGCACCTCGGCGACCTCATCCGCCCCTATACCTCGGAGCTTCGTCTCCACGCCGAGCGCGCCATCGTGCTTGTTCGTCAGGCCCGCATGACTGCGAACCTGCGCGAGATCGACGCACTCGACGCTCTCGAACTCGGTGCACGCCGCATGGATCTGATCGGTCTGAAGTTCCAGGTCACCGACGAGATCGCCAACTACTACGCTCTCGCCTCGAAAAATCAGACGAGCAAGGTCAAAACCGAGCGCTCGTTGGTCAGCAGCTCCCTCGGCGCAATCAACGGAGTCAACGGCAAGCTGCAGGATCTACGCGATGGCTACTCCCTCACGCGCGATCTCTACGAGCAGGCATGGCTCAAGAGCTACCGCCCCTACTGGCTGCATAACAACCTTGCCCGTTACGACCTCACTACGCAGCTCTGGCTCTCGCGTATCGACAAGGTCCGCTCCGCACAGCGCCAGTGGGCGGCTACGCAAACCATCCCCACCGCGGCAGAACTAGGCATCCCGGCTCCTCCGGTCACGGCGGTTCACTAAAATCAATGGCAACCACACTCGCAGCGAAGCAACTTATCACCGCAACCGGCGTCCTCGATAACCCTCTGATCACGCTTGAAGGAGACCGCATCGCTGCGGTCTCCTCACGCGAGAGCACCGAAGCATCCTGCATCACCCACGACTTCGGCGAGGCGATCCTCACCGCTGGCCTCCTCGATATTCATATCCACGGAGCAGCCGGACACGACGTCATGGAAGGCACAACCTCCGCCCTCCACACGGTCTCCGCGCACCTCGCCAAGACCGGTGTTACCGAATATCTCGCCACCACTGTCACGGCGTCGCTGGATGCCACCTATCATGCTCTCGATGCCATTGCGGCGGGCATCGAACGCACGCCCGAAGACGATGAGGCGAAGATTATCGGCATTCATCTGGAAGGCCCCTTCGTCTCCCACGCCAAGAAGGGCATGCATCCGACCGAGTTCATCATTCCGCCCACGGTCAACCTGCTGAACAAGTTTTGGGATGCCTCGCGCGGCCACATCAGCCTGATCACCATCGCTCCAGAGCTTCCCAATGCGCTCGACACCATTGCGCGCGCCAAAGAACTCGGGATTCGTATCTCCATCGGCCACTCCAATGCAGTCAAATCCGAGGCCCTCGCAGGCATCGCCGCAGGAGCCACCAATGCAACGCACACCTTCAACGCCATGCGCGCGCTCGATCACCGCGAGCCCGGTATCCTTGGCGTCGTTCTGGACGATGACACGCTCTTCGCCGACCTGATCTGCGACGGCATCCACGTGGCTCCGGAGCTGATTCGCCTGTGGCTCAAAGCGAAAGGTCCCCAACAGGCCATCCTCATCACCGATGCGATGGAGGCCATGGGCATGCCCAACGGCACCTATAAACTCGGCGGCACCGAGGTTCAGGTCAAGGACGGCCGCTGCACTTCGGCGGAGGGCGTCCTTGCCGGAAGCGTGCTCTCTTTGGATCAGGCGGTCGCTAACCTGCAGACGTTCACCGGCGCCGATCTCCCCACCGCCATCCGCCTGGCGACCTCCAACCCATCCCGCATGCTCGGTCTGCCAGAATCTCTCATCGAAGGCGCTCCGGCGAACTTCAACGTCTACCTCTCCTCCGGCCAGCGTGCCCAAACCATCCTCCGCGGCAAACTCCTCGCATAGCCCGGAGCGTAAAAAACCAGATTTCCGAGGAATCCAGAAACAATCTGGCGTTCTCAAGTTTCAGGAACAGCAGATCCCTCCGCTTCGCTACGGGATGACAAAGTTAGAGACTGGCTCGCTGACTTGCTAACCCGCTGACTTACTCGCCCACGAACCTATACACTTTTCACAATGCTCCCCAGCCGACTTCATCCCTTCGATCTCGCGCTCGTCGCGCTCTATCTCATCGGCATCACGCTCTTCGGCCTGCGCTTCCGTAGTTCCGACAAGTCTCTGAAGAACTACTTCCTGGCCGACCGGTCCGCACCGTGGTGGGCCATCGCGCTCTCCATCGTCTCGGCCGAGACCAGCACATTAACCATCGTCAGCATCCCTGGCCTCGCCTACGGCGGCAACTTCGGCTTCCTCCAGCTCGCCATGGGATACATGCTCGGACGCATCGTCCTCTGCATCGTCTTCCTTCCGCGCTACTTTGAAGGAAACCTTCTCACGGCCTACCAGTTGATCGATCGCCGCTTCGGCAGCACCCTGCACAAGGTCACCGCAGCACTCTTCCTCATCGTCCGCGCGGCAGCGGAAGGCGTCCGCGTCTTCGCCATCTCCATCGTCGTCTCGCTCGCGATTGGCGCAGGAGACATCCTCTCCATCGGCATCATCTCCGCACTCACCCTCGTCTACACCTTCGAAGGTGGTATGGCGGCCGTCATCTGGACCGATGTTGTTCAGATGGGCCTGTATCTCTTCGGCACCATCGTCGCGATCATTACGCTTGGAACCCATGTGCAGGGCGGTTGGACGACCATCCACGCCGTCGCCGGAGCCGCGGGCAAGTTCCAGATCTTCGACTTTGCCTGGTCACTCACGAAGACCTACACCTTCTGGGCAGGCATCCTTGGAGGAACGTTCCTCACCATGGCCTCGCACGGCACCGATCAACTCATGGTGCAGCGCCTTCTCGCTGCAAAGAACCTGCGCGAATCCCGCCTCGCCCTGCTCTCCTCCGGAGCAATCATCTTCGTGCAGTTCACGCTCTTTCTTCTCATCGGCGCAGGCCTCTTCGTTTTCTACGGCCAGCATCCGCAGGCCTTCTCTACGGCAGATAAGATCTTCCCCACCTTCATCGTGCAGCAGATGCCGATGGGCATCGCGGGCCTTCTCGTCGCGGCGATTCTCGCTGCCGCCATGAGCAACCTCTCCGCCGCGCTCAACTCGCTCTCCTCCACCACCGTTGTGGACTTCTATCTCCACCTCCGCCCCAACGCGACCGAGCAACAGCGCACGATGATCTCCCGTGCCAGCACCTTCATGTGGGCGCTCATCCTCTTCGGCATCGCCGTCTACTCCGTCTTCGTAGGAGGCAAAGGCCACGTCGTGGAGACCGGCCTCTCGATCGCCTCAGTGGCCTACGGCTCTCTCCTCGGCGTCTTCCTTCTCGGCACACTTACGCAGTACGCAACCCAAACGGGAGCCATCGTCGGCATGATCTTTGGA
>JAHFTZ010000152.1 GCA_023265355.1 Terriglobus sp. | reverse complement strand
TCTTCGGCGCTGGGAATACGCGGTAGATGCTTTGGAAGTTTGGGCGTCGAGACCAATAGCGCGGGATTCTGTTGCACCTTGCCCTCTTTTGCCAGCCACTTGAACCACGAGCGAATCGCAGCCAGTGCGCGCGCAGCCGAGGCGCGCGAAAGCCCCCGGTCATAGAGAACAGAAAGGTAGGAGCGAATGTGGAGATGCTCTACCTGCTTCACCTCCGCCTCGTTGCCCAGAAGATCCGCAAGAAAGACCGTGAAATCATTCAGCTCCCGTGTATACGCACGCAGGGTATGGGCAGAGACGCCACGTTCGTCGCGCAACATGGCGAGGAAGCTCTCCGCGAGCTCGGAGAAGCTGCTCATGCCGTAGGCGCTTCTAGAGAGCGCGCGCGTCCGCGGGGATGGTGCAGACGGTGGACCTCTTTAAGTCGTCCCAGCGCAAGATGCGTATAAACCTGCGTCGTGGCGATGTCCGCGTGTCCGAGGAGCGTCTGCACGCTGCGAAGGTCCGCGCCGTGCTCCACCATGTGCGTTGCGCAGGAGTGGCGCAGTTTATGCGGACTGGCAAGGCTGTTCGTGGATTTCACAATGGACCATACCGTCTGGTTGGTCAGCGGCTTCCCACGTACCGAAAGAAACAGCGCGCGTTGCAATCCCTTCGCGACGAGCTGCGGACGCCCCTGCTGCAAATAGACTTCAAGCGTCTGCACTGCCGTATCCGCCAGCGGAACGATACGCTCTTTATCACCCTTGCCGCGCACCTGGGCTCGCTGCTGGTCGAGGTGAAGATCTTCGACCCGCAGGTCGCAGATCTCCGCCGCGCGCAGGCCACCAGCGTAGAGCAGATTCATCAGGGCGTGGTCGCGCAGAGCCAGCGCGTCCGCCTGCTGACTGTGCGCGGCCACTCCGGTGCGGTCGAGCATCTCGCGGACTTCGCTCTCGGCCAAAGATTTCGGCAAGACCTTCCACGAAGCCGGTGATTCGATATTCAGCGTTGGATCGTGATGGATGCGTTTGTCCAGAAGCAGCCAGCGGTAGAAACCGCGCAGGCAGGAGAGCTTCCGCGCAATCGATCGCGACTCCTGATCGTGTTCGCGGAGATGGGCCATGAAGCTGGCGATGTGCTCCTGCGTCGCTTGCAGCAGCGACGTGTGCAGGCCATCGAGGTGTTCGAAAAAGGCGTAGAGATCGCCCTGGTAGCTCTCCAGCGTGAGCGGGCGCAGGCCACGCTCCACACGGAGATAGAGGATGTACTCGCGCACGAGCTGCAGGTTGGTCGCCGGTGCGGGAGAGGGCATGGGTTGATTATCTGCCGCAGGATCGCGTGGCGGGAGTGATGGGGAAGGTGCGCGCCCTAAATGGGAATCACCTCAACCCGGTACTGCCGTCCCGCGACCACGGACAAAGTAATCTCCGCATCGGCTGGCTGATTCCCCGTCGCAACGTTGTAACCTTCCCCTGCCACAATCCGGTGCTTTCCGTCTCGAAGCGCGCGCAGGTTCGCAGTACGTTTTCCATCTGCCCAGATCAGATCACACTGAAGACCGCCGCGCGCGCGCAGTCCGGTGAAGTTCCCACTCGGCCAGGCCTTCGGAAGTGCTGGAAAGAGGGTGATCTTTCCAGCATGGCTTTGCAGCAACATCTCGGCCATCGCGGCAGTCGCACCGAAGTTGCCGTCGATCTGAAAGATACTGCTCTTCGGTCCGGAAGGATGCGTATCGAAGAGGTTGTTGCCCGTGGAGTGCTGCATCAGCATGCTGAGCGACTCCCACGCCTTGTCCCCGTCGCCCAGCCGAGCCCAGAGGCCGATCGCCCAGGCGCGGCTCCAGCCTGTGTAAGCGCCGCCGTTTTCCAAACGCCGCTCCAGTGACCGCCGCGAAGCCGCCATCCACCTCGGCGTGTCTCGCGTGAACTGTGCCCCGGGATAGAGCGGGTAGAGATGCGACATATGCCGCTGTCCGGGGGTAGACTCCTCAAAGTTCTCCGACCACTCCTGCAGTTCGCCCGCCCTACCGACCTTGTACGGAGGCAGCTTGGCGAGTGTTGCCCTGAGTTGGGCCGCGAAAGCCTGGTCGTCCTGTAAAACTTCACACGCAGAGAGGCAGTTCGCGAAGAGCTCGTGAATCAGGGCGAGATCGAGGGTACATCCCGCACTGACGACGGCCTTCTGGTGCTCCGGCGTGAAGAAATCGTTCTCTGTCGAAACGGAGGGGCACGTGGTCAGCGTGCCGTCGCCCGCGGGGATGAGCCAGTCGAGACAGAACTGAGCCGAAGACCGCAGGATCGGGTAGATCCGCTTCCGCAGATAATCTACATCGCCCGTGAACTGGAAGTGCTCATAGAGATGTTGGCAGAGCCACGGTCCGGACATGGCGAAGTTCGCCCAGGTGGGGTCCCCGGAGCCCATGCCTACCGGCGAGGCCTGCCGCCATAGGTCAATGTTGTGATGGGAGCACCAGCCGCGTGCGCCGTAGTTCACCGAAGCCGTCTTCGCCCCGGTGACGGTCATGTCCTGGGTCAGGTCGACGAGCGGGCCGTTCAGCTCTGCGAGATTCGTCGTGAACACGGGCCAGTAGTTCATCTGGATATTGATATTCGCTGTCCAATTCGAACTCCACGGCGGACGAACGAGTTCGTTCCAGATTCCCTGCAGATTTGCTGGCTGAGTCCCTGGGCGGGAGCTGGCGATGAGGAGATACCGTCCGTACTGAAAATAAAGCGCCAGAAGGGCCGGGTCCTGCGTCTTGGGAAAACTCTTTAGGCGCGCATCCGTAGGGAGAGCCGAGCCATCCGGCGCGGTGGAGGGCAAAGTGGCCTGGACGCGACGAAAGAGAGCGCGATGGTCGGCAATGTGGCGCGCCTTCAGCGCGGCAAAGGCCGGTTTTCCGGCCAACCCCTTCCGGCATTTTTCTTCAAGAGCCGCAGCCGGGGTATCCGGCGGAAGAGCGAATCCTCGGAATCCAGTCGCAGCGGAGAGGAGGAGGGTCACCGATGTCGCCTTTGAGATGACGAGTATGTTCCCTTCGGGCTGAACGCTCCCCCCGTCAGCCTTTGCGCTAAGAACAGCGGCAAAACGCATGCCCTCTCCGCTGACTTCGGAGTACCGGACAGAGTCTGGAATCTGAGGGTTGTTCGCCGTGGGGGCTTTGCCTGCGAGCAGAAGTGTGCCGTCAGAGGCCGCCGAGGTCTTCGCGGGCATCTCGCATGTGAGCGAGATGCGAAGATTCAGCGCCGTTGGCTTACTTGCAGTGATGCGGACCGCTACAACCTGATCCGGAAAAGAAACGAAAGCTTCTCGCGTGAAGGTGACGCCGCCGGACTGGAAGGTCGTCGTGGCGATGGCGGTGTCCAGATCGAGAGAACGCTTCAAATGCGTCGCCTCCGTGAGGCCGACGTGTTCGATATGAAGGTCCCCCAGGGGCTCGTAGGCGAAGTTCTCCGGGCCCTGCATCTTCTGGCACTCTTTACCCGCAGCGACGTAATTCTTGTCCTGAAAGACGAGCTTGCGGACGATCGGTAGGTGATTTTTTGCGTCCGGGTTGGTGGTGTCATGAGGCTGCCCAGCCCAGAGAGTGTCATCGTTCAGGGCGATGCGCTCTTTGAGAGGTTCCCCTAAAACCATCGCGCCGAGTCTGCCATTGCCGAGGGGCAGAGCGTCCGCCCACTGTGCGGCGGGTGTCTCCATCCAGATCGTAAGACTCGGATCGGACTTCCCGGTCGTCGCTGCCGATCCGGTTCTGGCAGCAGCGGCGGAAGCAGCAAGGGCGACAAAGGTACGGCGTGTTAGATGGTTTTTCAAAGTGGAAGGCTCTCCTGGTATCCGAGGTCGTTTTTACAGTTAGACAGCGTGGTTGTAAATACGCGTGCAGTATCCTCAGGCGATGAGGGTCGGAGTCATCAGCGATACGCACGGCTTGCTACGTCCCAAAGCGATAGACGCACTGCAGGGTTGCGACGCGATTCTTCATGCGGGCGATGTTGGGAACTTCGAGATCCTCGGAACCCTGGAAGAGATTGCGCCGGTGACGGCGATCCGGGGAAATATCGATCTTCACGGACCGTGCTCTGATCTTCCGGCAACGGAGATGGTTTCCCTGGGTGGAGTGACTTTCTATATGCTGCATTCGATTCGGGATCTCGATCTCAATCCAATGGCCGCTGGTGTCCGTGTGGTGGTGAGCGGACATTCTCATTCGCCCGCGATCCACGACAAGCAGGGTGTGATCTTCCTCAATCCTGGAAGCGCAGGACCGCGCAGGTTCGGCCTGCCTGTGACCCTGGCCATCGTAGAAATCAACGCCGACAAAATCCGCGCCGAGATTGTGCGCCTGATCGAGTAGCGGCTGCTTCGCATCGGATTGGGTCTGGACGCAGGGCTAAACCCGAAGACGAGGGTTTGCGAGCGTGTAGGCGAGGTCGGTCAACAGGTTTGCCGCAAGATAAGTGAGGCCAATGGCGAGAGTGCATCCCTGCACGAGGGCGTAGTCCCGATTTGAGATCGCCGACAGGGTGAGGCGGCCGATGCCCGGCCAGGAAAAAATCGTCTCAGTCACAATGGCACCGGCGAGCAAGGAACCGAACTGGAGGCCGATGACCGTGAGCACCGGAACCAGAGCGTTGCGAAGCGCGTGCCGGTAGACGACCGCGTTCTCGGACAGCCCTTTAGCGCGCGCGGTACGGATGTAGTCCTGGCCGAGCTCTTCGAGCATCGACGTCCTCACCATGCGCGTGAGGATGGCGGCGAGCGAAACGCCGAGGGTAATCGAGGGGAGCGTGATGTGCAGAAGATACTGCGGTCCAAAGGTACTTCCCGTGCCCGCGCCCGAGACCGGCAGCCAGCCCAGGGAGATGGAAAACACCAGGATGAAAATCGGTCCCAATGCAAAGTTCGGGAAGCTCAGACCGAAGAGGCTGAGGATGCCGATGGAGCGGTCCTGCCATGCGCTTTTATAAAGTGCAGCATACACTCCTGCTGGTACTGCAATGATTACAGACAAGATAAGAGCGATCGCCGTTAGCGAAAGCGTGTACGGATACCGCTGCGCTACAAGATGGGTCACCGAGTCGTTCAGACGAAGCGAACGGCCCAGGTCTCCGTGAAACAGCCCCTTCCAGTAGTTGAAGTACTGGGTATGGAGAGGGAGATCGAAGCCATAAGCGTGACGCAGAGCGGAGAGATCAGTGGCGGTCGCGCCTTCGCCGAGCATCTGAGCTATCGGGTCTCCTGGAACCAGATGGATCAGAAGGAAGACCAGCGAGACGACGATCCAGAGGACCGGCAGCGTGAGCAGCAGACGTCGAAGAATAGGCCACAGAGCGCGAGCGGTCATCCGCGCACCTGCGAATTAGCCTGTGGCCGGGTCTGAGATGGAATGCGCAGTTGGGATGCGCCTGAGGCGATCGGTGCCGGAGCGGGCGGAAGGTCCTGCACCAGGATGCGGCTAATGCGATGACCGACGGTCTGTAGCACCGTGAAGCGGCGATTGCCGAAGTCGACGTGTTCCTTCGGTACGGGGATGTGGCCGAACTGGGCGAGGAGGAAGCCCGCGAGGGTATCCACACCGGCCTCGCGCGGAAACTGCCACTGCAGCTTGGTGATGAGATCGCGAAGGGGGACGGTTCCATCGAACTCCCATGTGCCGTCCGGAAGGGCCGAGAGCGAGCGGATGGCAACGTCAAACTCGTCATCCAGTTCCCCTACGACCTGCTCGATGAGGTCTTCGGCGGTGACTAGGCCTACGGTCGTTCCGAACTCGTCGACGACGATGGCAATCTGGCGGCGGCGCTCCTGAAACTCCTGCAGGAGTTCGACGGCCAACTTGGTCTCTGGAACGAGGAGGAGATCGCGCATTACCTGGCGGAGAACCAGGCCGGTGTCCCCCGTTGGGCGAGGAGTAGCGGTACGGAAGTGCATGAGGCGGGAGAGATCCTTGGAATAGAGGATGCCGATGATGTGTTCGGGGCCAAGCATGGGGTCGTAGACGGGTACTCGGGAGTGCTGCTCGTCGATCACGCGGGCGGAAGCTCGCTCAATGGGCATATCCGCAGGCAGTGAAAAGATGCGGCCACGCGGTGTCATGATCTCGCGCACGGTGACGTGGCTCAGTTCGATGGCGCGGTGGATGATCTGCTCTTGAAAGAGGGGAAGCAGACCGCTGCGGCGTGTAGCCGTTGCGACGAGCTTGATCTCTTCTGGAGAGTGCACATCGCCTTCGCTGGTCAGGGGAACGCGGAAGAGGCGCAGAACGATGGCAGCG
>JAHFTZ010000151.1 GCA_023265355.1 Terriglobus sp. | reverse complement strand
CTCCGGGCGAGAGATGTTGCGCGCCGCAGCGGCAGAGGCTGTGCAGTCGTGGCGGTATATGCCTTCTTTCCTGAATGGAGAAGCGACGGAGGTGGAGACGACGGTCACGGTGAACTTCAATCTCGGCGGCTGAATTGTTTGCATCGTGTTTGTGATGGCTTATGGCTACACGCCTTAATTGTTGGAAGTCAGAAGAAATAGAGAGGTGTTGAAGTTACAAGGCGGGTATAAAATTCGCTCACCTTTGGTCCCTATCTGACCTGTGTTCTCAAAGAACACAAAGCAAGGATGCCGCGATGAAATTCAGGCTCATGCTTTTGGTGGTACCCGTCTTTTTTACATCGACGCTTCTTTCTCAAGTGCGTCCCTCTGCGGTCAGTCGGAAGCCCGCTGAAAGACCTGTATCTCTGGTCGCATCCCAGGCAGCGGCTACGTCGCTCTCGGAACTCATTAAGGTCACCATCTATCCGTCGCGCAACGAAGTGGTTCCGACTGGATCGTATGGGGTCTACGCGGATCTGGAAAACATCTCTGCCTTCCCCGTCATGATCTTTCCGAATCAGACGACGCTCGTGGTTTTGCCCGAAGCCTCTCAGCCCAGCGCCTGCGTGAACTGGGAGCCCGCTATCTTTCCGACCGAGTCGCCCGCCTCTGCTGAGAAGCAGAAGGTGATGGATCAGACGGCGAAGGTCCATTGGGACAATCCGTTGCTGATTGAACGCGGCGAGCACTATCTTGTCTTCTGGGATCTCGAACCAGCATCGAAGAAGAATCCACGGCCCTATAGCAGCAGGTGTGAGTTGCCGCCCCGCTGGTACAGTGCGCTTGGATTTGTTCCGGGGGATTATGCCTTCACCGTGGAAGGGAACGCGTACGCGCTGCAGACATCGGCTCCCGTTGCTGCCACGCCCGGAAATTCCGCAAGCGCGACGGTGGAAGGCACGCCGCAGACCGCTGCTTCTACGGCGCATGACTCTCTGGTAGGCGATCTATTGAATCGAGCGGTGGCCGGGGCAATTCCTGCGCATCGCTTCTCCGAGACGAAGACGCTGCACGTCGGTCTATCGCAGTTGACGACGCTCTTTGCGGCGATGATCGGAGCGTTCATCGCCTATTGGGTCGTCGCTCTGAAACCCGGTCAGGACTGGGATGCGTTCATCACGATTCTTGAAGACGCTGAACCGGTCAATGGCAGATTCGGCACACCCATCTCGAACTCGCGGAAGTGGCTTGCCGGATTATCGCTCTTGCGCAATGCGTTTCTGGCTGCCGTGCTGGGCGGTGTCGTCACGATCGTGGCCTCACGCCTATCCGACACGCACTTCCCTGTCAAAGTCTCGGTCAACGACTGGTGGGGTGCCCTGACGATTGGTTTTGTTGCTTATTTCGTCGGAAACAAATTCATCAACACGCTGTCCACGCTTGGAGGGAACGACGCAGAGAGCAGACTCGGAAAGCCTCCAGCTACTCCCACGCCTCCCGCACCGGTACCAGATCCTCCTAAAGAGAAGACTGGAACCAGTTGGGATTTGGGCAAGGGAAGAATGTTTAAACTCGAGGACGAATCGAGCTGAGTTACTTCGCGCCCTTTTTGAAGACTTCCTCGGCGAAGTAGTTTTCTACCTTCGACTGGTTGCGGAGCATCTCGAAGTACGCGTTCTTGAGCAGCGTGGAGCGGGCGTCGTGGAGCTGCTGGCGGATGTTCTGCTGCACGGCGGGGTCGGTGAGGAGACGCTGTCCGGCGGCATCGCGCGAGATGAGCTTCAGGATGACGTAGCCGATCACCTTCTTCGCCGGGCTTGCGGGCTGATCGAAGACAGGAAGAATGTCTGTGACGCCGCCAGCCTTCAGCTTTGTGACCGCGGTGTAGGACAGGATGTCCGAGTGCAGCTGCGACTCCGAGATGAAGCCCATGTCGCCGCCGTTCTGCGCCGTTTGCGGATTTTCAGAGAAGTTCATGGCGATGGCACTGAAGTCTTCGCCGCTGTCGATGCGGTTCTTGAGGGTCTGGATCTTCTTCTTGGCTTCAGCGTCGTTGGTCGCCTTGCTGCTCTGCAGGTTGACCGCCTGTTGTGAGGGGAAGCTGGTCACAAGGACCTGGCCGAGATGGTACTGCGTCTCCACCAGGTTGTACTCGCTCTTGTGCGCTGCGTAGTAGCTGCCCACGTCCGAATCGGTGATATTGATCTTCGAATTGATCTCCTTGTTCAGGAGCTTGTCGAAGGTGAGCGAGCGGCGGATCTCGCGCTTCATATCGTCGAGGGTGTGATTGGAGGCCTTCAGGCGCTCGTTGAACTGCTCCTCGGTGTAGGGCGCCTTCATCTCCGTCACCTTCGCGTCCACGTCTTCGTTGGAGGCGGTGAGGTTCATCTTCGCCGCGCGCTGCTGAATGATCTCTTCATCGATGAGCGAGCGCAGAATCGTAAGGCGCGCGCTGTCCGCCTGATCCTGGTTGACCGGCTGCTGGTTCTGATTCTGCGCCATCTGGCTCTGGTAGAAGCGATCCAGGTCGGCACGGGGGATAGCCTTGCCGTTCACGCTGGCTACGACGTCCGCGGCGTGTGTGGGATGGCAACCGGTCAGAGATACAGAAAGAGCTCCCGCAATGAGCAGCGAGTTTGCAGAGCGAAACATGTTCTTAAGGTGCATGCGAGTCATGAGCTTCTTCCTTAATGCTGTGTGCGAAATTGTTTACTGTCCCGAGGGTGCCTGAGGGAGAGGAACGGCGGGTGGAGGGGTCTTCCCCTGGGCCACGAGCGCCTCGTCGATGGCTTTCCAGACATACTCAACGGGGATTGCCCCGCTGATACGAAATCCGTTGATGAAGAGGGCGGGTACACCGTCGATGCCGAGATCGTTGCCTTCCTTGATGGAGGCGTTGACGGCGGCGGCATCCTGCTTCGCGATGCAGGCGTTCAGGCTCTTGTCGTTTACTTTATGTGCTGCTCCGACGTCCATGCTGATGTGATCGAGGTCCGTGTTCGCGCGCGAGATCATCTTCTCCGCAGTATCGGGAGCGGACTTGGCCGTGTTCGCACTGTTGTCTTTCCCGATGTCGGCAAGCTTTGCATGAACGCCATCGACGTAGTCCCAGTAAGCTGGCGCGCTCTGCGTAGCGAGGCAGGCCGCGTTCACGGCAGCGTGGATCGCCCATGGATGCTGCGGGATCGGTGCGTCTTTATAGACGATGCGGACCTGGTCCTTGTAGCGCGCCAGGATGGCGGGAAAGAGCTGTTCGTGCATCTTCTGGCAGAAGGGGCACTCGAGATCGTCGAAGACGACGATATGCACGGGCGCCGACGGCGGGCCGCCGCGTGAGGGGCGACCGTCTTCCGCGACGAGCGTGCTCGGATCCTTGGAGATGTCAAAGGTGTTGAACTGCGCGACCGTCTTGTTGTCCTGCGAGAGAAGGAACTTCAGCGGATGCGGAGGCTGCCCCTGCGAAAAGAAGTTCACCGTGACTTCGTCGTAGCCAGGGAAGGCACTGGCCTTGCGATCGACCACCTGGACATCGACATTGAAGGGGACGTTGGCCTTCTGCCGGATGAGGATGACGATGCGGCGGGCTGTCTCCGGTGTGAGCGGTCTTGGGCTCTGCGCATGGCACCCTAGGGTCGCGATCGAAGAGGTTGCGGCGAAGGCCAGAACGGCGACTGAGACGCGGCGGAGCAGGGGTTGAAAACACTTTTGCACAACCCTGATTATCGCACCAATGCTGGATTTACTGCGGATTGAGGAGGCCACGTTGTTTATCCAAATCTTGCTGCCGTTCCGTTTTTGTTTGCTGTAAGCAGAGTCTTCTAAAAGAGCCGCTCCGCCCTGCGCAGGTTTCCGGCGGAGCCGATGTTGGCGAGGGTGAAGTTGAAGCGGTAGACATTTTCGTTTCGGACGGGTCCGAGTTCGAATTTGCGGTATTCGAGGGCGAAGCCGCAGCAGTTCCAGTTGTAACCCGTTTGAATGGTGGCATATTGCACGGCGGTCGACGTGTTGCCGATGCTGGAGGTCGTGGCGGCGGTGACCAGCGGATGTGGGAGATCCAGGCCGACGTTGGCCGCTACCGAGAGGCCTTCCTTGGTCGGATTGCCGTAACCCATGAGAAGACGAAGCTGAGAGAAGTTGGAGTAAGGAGAAGTGCAGGTCGTGGTCGAGGTGCAGTTTTCGCCGCTACCGCTGGTGTTTGTGCCCGTGGTGAAGCGTCCTGGAGCGTTCAGGCGGGCATGCGAGATGCCGCCGAAGTAGTTTCCAGTGTGATAGTTGATGAAGGTGTTGGACTGCGTGAATTTTCCGGCGTGGGTGTCGTAGTTCATATCCCATTCCACGTCGAAGTGTTCGGTCGCGGAGAACCGCATCTCCGAGAGGATGGGGGAGAGTCCGCGCGGTTCAGTGAGAAAGGCGACACCGGAGTAGTCGAGTGTGGAGTCCAGAACGTAACGGCGAATGATGGGTTGCGGAGCCTGGCCCACCGGCGTGACGTAGGTCGGCTGAGGGACGACGCCGCCGAAGTTTTCATTGAAGAAACGCTTCTGCGCGATGCGCCAGCGGAAGCCTTCCCGCGTGCCGCCACACTCCGCTCCCGGTTCGGAGGGAGCTTCACCGACGCCGCAGGGATGCGTTTTGCTCGGACGCAGGAAGAGTCGCTGCGTGACGCCGTACTCTACTTCGTTGGTGTTGGCGACGACATCTTTCACATCGAAGCGAAGGATGGAGGAGAAGTCGTCGACGCCGGTGGCGAAGCGGTACTTCAGCGTCGGTTCGATGGTGTGTTTGACGCTGCGACCGAGGAAGCGCTGCAGGAAGCCGGTGTCGAAGGTGCGTTCCAGTAAGGGCGCACGTACCTCCGCCTCGGCTTCAAAGAGGGCGCGGTTGGTGGGAGTAGAGAGTTCCACGGGCGTCGCGCCGGGGATGGGCGCAGGTGTCCGCGAATGGGAGTAGAAGGTTTCGCGCACACCGACGGAGGGGCGGAAGCTCCATCCGTAGGCCGACAGAGGGAGCGAGAGCCTGGGGTGAATATCGATGCGTTCGCTAATGTCTGAGGTGAAGTTGCTTTGCACGCGCTTGAGCGTGGCGACGGAGTTCTCCGCGCTGAAAAACAGCTTCGAAGCGCCGATGCGTCGCTCCATCAGGTTGAGATCGAGGGACGGCACGTGGAAGATACGCACCTGCTGCTCGGTCTGCGTTGGCGTGCCGACGCGCTTCAGGCCCTGGTAGCGATCCAGATAGATGCCGGCGACTACACCGTTTTTTTCATGAACGGCGTAGGCAAGCGAGGTGATGTCGGAGGCCACGGCCTGGTTGAAGTTGTCGGTGAAGGCTTCGCGATAGATATAGCTGCTGAGGTACTCCATATCCACGGCGGCGCGCGTGTGTTCTGTGATGTCTTTGCGCGCGCTCAGGGTGAAGTCTTCGCCGCCCTGGTTGGTGTAGACTCCGCCCGTCGGCGTAAAGCCGCGATCGAAGAGGCCGGAGTAGCGGGCGGTGAGGAAGTCCAACCCCGGTCCCTTGTAGCGGAAGGCCGCGGACTGCGCAAAGCCGCGACGGGAGAAGTACTCCACGCCCACCGTGAGATCCATGGAGCGATTGATGACGAGGAAGAACTCTTCGCCGAGGATGAAGCCCTTGGAGGAGGACTGTCCGAAGACCGGCATCATAAAGCCGCTCTGGCGCTGCCCCGCTTCGACCGGATGCGTGACGTAGGGCAGATAAACGATGGGGATGTTTAGGAGGCGGAAGAAGGTATTGCGTGCGGTGGCGCGTCCGTTCTCCACGACGAACTTCGCGGAAGAGAGACGCCAGTCGGGATTGGGAAGCTGGCAGGAGGTCACTGTGCCGTCGAAGATCTGGAAGCTCTCCGGGCCGGTTTTGACGACAAGACGACCGGTGAAGATAAAGGGATTGCCTACGGTATAGACCGTGGATTTTCTGCCGGTGCGGATGCCGATGGAGCCGATGACGTCGTAGAAGCGGCCTGTCTCCGTGTGGAGATTGAAGTTGCCGTGGCTGGCGGAGATGGTTTGTTGCGAGGACCCACCGGTGACGCGGAGATGTCCTTCGGCGGTGACATCGCCTGTCTCCGAGTCGTAGGTGATCTTGTCGGCGCGGATCAGGTAGGTGTCGGTGGTAATGGATACGTCACCGTCGAGCGTAAAAAGGCTGCCTGATTTGGTCTGCGTGGTGGATTCGATGACGACCTTTTGGCCCGCTGTGTTGGGTAGCGGTGTGGCCATGGGGAAGCGCGAGGTGTACGGATCGTCGGGCAGTGT
>JAHFTZ010000150.1 GCA_023265355.1 Terriglobus sp. | reverse complement strand
CTTGATGATGGCTTCAATCTGTTGCATGAGCTCCGCACGCAGACAGAGATTCCCAGCTTCCTGGGTTGTATCAGCCAGGGCATCCCAGACGCTTTCAAACTGCTGCGATGTCTTTTTCATCGGAGCTCCTCAGAAGCGCCAGACCGTCTTTCCATTTATCAAGCTAATTGCTGCCATTGCCAATATCGGAAGCCGCCGCGATGGCGCTCTTTTCGTCGCAGTACTCTTCGATGGCGTGAGCAAGTGTTCCCTGCGCTTCGAGGATGAACTCGATGGCGTCGCGTCCCGCTCCCTGACCGCCGGAGTGTGGTGTGATCCAGTGGACGGTGTCTTTGACGATCTGGCGGGCGTTGGCTACGCCGATGGCGAGGCCGCAGACGCGCAGGACGGGCAGATCGACGACGTCGTCTCCGACGAAGCAGATCTGGTCGAGGGTGGCTCCGGTCTTTTCCATGATCTCGCGGACGGCGTTCATCTTGTGGGCCTGGCCCATGTAGAGGTATTCGAGGCGCAGATCGCGGGCGCGGAGGGCGACCGTGTCCGAGACGCGCTTGGTTATGAAGCCGCAGGTGAGACCGGCGATACGGGCGAGCGAGATGCCCAGGCCGTCATGGGCGCTGAAGCCTTTGGCCTCAACAAAGCTCGTGGAGTGGATGCCGAAGCCTCCCTTATCCTGCAGGGCGGCTATGCCCTCGGTGTGGGCGGTCTCCTCCGTTCCAGCCGGTTTGGGGAAGACCCAGATGCTGCCGTCGGTGAGGACTCCGTCTACGTCGAAGAGGAGGATTTTGATGTTCTTTGCGCGGGCAATGGCGTCGGGGGTGGCTTCAAAGGGCATGAGGTGATTGTAGTTGCTCGGATTCGATAGAGTGGAGGGATGGCGAAGGCGGCTAAGACGGGACTGGCGGAGCGGTTGGGGTATGCGTTTCACGATGCGAAGCTGCTCGACCTTGCTCTGACGCACAGCTCGCTTGCCTTCGAGGCGGGAACGGCGTCCGAAAGCAATGAGCGCCTGGAGTTTGTGGGCGACGCCGTGGTGGGGTTGATCGTAGCGGAGAGCCTCTTCCAGCGATTCCCTGCCCTGGGTGAGGGGGAACTGACGCGGATGCGCGCTCTTCTGGTCAGCCGCAAGCATCTGGGAGAGGTCGGCGCGCGGCTGGGGCTGGGCGAGTATCTGCAACTGGGTCGCGGCGAAGAACAGAGTGGCGGACGGAAGAAACCAGCTCTGATGGCGAACGCGATGGAGGCTGTGCTGGCGGCGGTGTATCTGGATGGCGGCCTGGCTGCCGTGCAGAAGATCGTGGAGCGCGAGGTGGTTCTGCCCAAGATGCCGGAGCTGGAGCGCGCGGCGGGTGAGCAGACGCATTTTGGAGGCGTGGTCGGCGACTTCAAATCTGCTTTGCAGGAGCTGTTGCAGGCGCGCGGTGTGGGTTCCGCCGCAGCCCGGTATGTGACAGCCGAAGAGAGCGGGCCGGACCATCGCAAGCTTTTCCGCGTGGAGCTGATGCTGGTCGAAGGCGATGCGGCGTCCAAGAGAGAGACCCTGCTGGCCGTGGGCGAGGGCCCGACAAAGAAGGCGGCGCAGCAGAAGGCAGCCGAGAGTGCGTTTCTCGATCTGCGAGGGAAGAGCGCTTGAGCGAAGTACCGCAGCACGGGGTCCTTCCAACGCTGCAGTCCATGCTGCGGGCAACCGTAGTAGCCGTATTCGTGGCGACGTTTTTGCTGCAACCGTACCGGATCCCTTCGGCTTCCATGGAAAAGACGCTGCTGGTGGGGGATTTTTTGCTGGTGAACAAGCAGGCGCTGGCGCCAGCGGGGCGTTGGGGATGGCTTCTGCCTTACCGCAGGATTCAGAGGGGCGATGTCGCCGTCTTTCATCAGCCCGTGACCGATACGCTGCTGGTGAAACGCGTGATTGCCGTGGGCGGAGACTCCGTTGCGCTGCATGCGGGGCAGGTGGTTTTGAACGGAACACCGCGGGCCGAGGGTTATGCGGTCTATGCTCCGGCTGGACGGAGCCGGTTTCGCGATGATTTTCCCAACATGCAGGAGCGCGATCCGGATACGGACGCGGCCTGGTGGGTGGAGATGCGCTCCCGCATACAGAGCGGAGCCCTGCAGGTGCCCGGCGGAGACGCCTTTATGATGGGCGACAATCGCAATAACAGTCAGGACAGCCGCTACTGGGGATTTGTGCCGGAGAGCAGGATCGTCGGTTCGCCGCTGCTGGTTTACTTTTCGGTGCGCGGCGAGGAAGACGGTACCTTCTGGCACCGTTTGCGGCGTCTGGGCCGCTGGCGCAGAGTGCTTTCGGTGGTTCGATAGGAAGAATGTGAGGAGAGAAGCATTGGCAAAGTTGGTTCTGGAAGAGCAGGAGCGCAAAGAGACCCTTCTGGAGTCGATCTCCGGAATGGCCGTTGTGCTGGTGATTGGTTTGTTTGTGCTGACGTTCGTCGCACAGAACTTCGAGATTCCCTCTCCGTCCATGGTTCCTACGCTGTTGATTGGCGACCATGTACTGGTGGACCATGCCGCCTTTGCTCCACCGGCAAAGTGGATGCCGTTGATACCTTATCGAGCCATCCAGCACAACGATGTGGTGGTGTTTCTGAAGCCCAACCCCGAGTCCCCGGACCTGATCCTTGTGAAACGGGCCATCGGTCTGCCGGGCGACCGGATTCATCTGCGGCATGGAATTCTGTACCGGAACGGCGTAGCGCAGAAGGAGCCGCAGATCTCGGTGCCCGACGGTAGCGATCCGGCTCACACCTATGATCCGTTTCGGGATGATTTTCCAGGTGGTCCCGCCGACACGCTGATGACCGCAACCTGGGCGAACGAATGGCAGAGCCATATCGTAAACGGCGAACTGGTGGTGCCGGACGACATGATCCTGGGTTTGGGCGACAACCGAGTGGGTTCGCTGGATAGCCGTTTCTGGGGCTTCATTCCCCGGAAGGCCGTCCTTGGACGTCCGCTGTTCGTGTACTGGTCGTTCATGACTCCGGAAGACCAGCAGTATAAGACCAGCGCGGGCGAGCGCGTGGCTTTCTTTACCCATGTCGTGATCCATTTCTTCGACCGGACGCGATGGAAGCGCACCTTTCATCGGATTGTTTGAAACGCCTCGGAATTGACCCGATCCAGCCTTTTCCTGCGTCGGACTTCCGTTGTGAAGGCGGGTTCCGTACACTGGACGGGGGTCGGTGAGGCACACTTTGTCAGAAACAGTCGTGGAGAAGCAGCAGGCCGTGGAAGTCGTAGAGGAACGCAAGGAGACTCTTCTGGAGTCGATCTCCGGCATGGCGTTTGTGCTGGTGGTGGGCCTGTTTGTGCTGACGTTTGTCGCGCAGAACTTCGAGATTCCTTCGTCTTCGATGGTGCCGACAATGTTGATTGGCGACCATCTCGTGGTGGACCACACGACCTTTGCGCCGCCCACGAAGTGGATGCCCCTGGTGCACTATCGCCCGGTACAGCACGGCGACATTATTGTTTTTCTGAAGCCCAACCCCGAATCCCCGGACCTGATCCTGGTGAAGCGCGCTATCGGTTTGCCGGGAGATCGCATTCATCTGCGGCATGGCGTCCTATACCTCAACGGCGTGGCGCAGGTCGAACCGCAGATCTCCATGCCGGATGATGGCGACCCGATGCACGGGTACCAGACCTATCGCGACGATTTTCCGAGCGCACCGCCGGACGATAGCAACGTCACCGCACTTTGGGCGACGGAGTTGCAGAGCCATGTTGTAAACGGCGATCTCGTGGTGCCTGAGGGCAAGATCTTCGGCATGGGCGACAACCGTTTGGCCTCGCTCGATGGCCGCTTCTGGGGCTTTATTCCGAAGGAAGCCGTGCTGGGACGACCGATGTTTATTTACTGGTCGTTCATGACCTCCGAAGACCAGATGTACAAGACCAGCGCGAACGAGCGCATCGCGTTCATGGGCCACATTCTGCTGCATATCTTTGACCAGACGCGGTGGAAGCGCACGTTCCACAGGGTAGTGTGACGACCCTGGAAACAAAGAGCGGTATGGGCGTTGTACGGAAGCGACTGGTGATTGCGGCATGCGTGCTGCTGGCGCTTGTGGTTCTGGCGCTGCTGCCCCCGTTGATTAATGTGAACCGCTATCAGCGGCGCATTGCGACGAGCATCTCCCGCAGCCTGGGACGGCCCGTGCATCTGGACAGTGTGAGCATGAACCTGCTTCCCTTGCCCGGATTTACGCTGGAAAACTTTGTCGTAAGCGAAGATCCCCAGTTTGGAGCGGAGCCCGTCATGCGCGCCGATGAAGTGACGGCGACGCTGCGTGTGAGTTCGCTGTGGCGCGGCAAGCTGGAGTTTTCCACGATCAACCTGACGGCACCGAGCGTGAACCTCGTCCGCAACGCAGCCGGACGCTGGAATCTGGAGACGATCCTCCTTCAGGCGTCGCAGATCGATGCCGCACCTACGCAGCAGAAGCGTGCCGGATCGACGCCGCGCTTTCCTTATATCGAAGCGACCGATGCGCGCGTGAATGTGAAGCTGGGCGATGAGAAGACGCCGTTCAGCCTGACTGGAGCGGAGTTTGCCCTCTGGCTGCCCGACCCGCAGGAGTGGCGGCTTCGTCTGAAGGCCAAACCGGCGCGCACAGATACGGACGCGAGCGATACAGGGGAGCTTCGCGTAGAGGCGACGCTTCGCCACGCCGCCAGAATGCGCGATGTTCCCATCCAGGCGGAGGCGGTCTGGCGGCGGACGCCGCTGGGTGAAGCCAGCAAGGTCCTGGTCGGTTACGATGCGGGCTGGAGAGGCGATGCCGCTGCAGAGGTGAAGATCAACGGCACACTGGGCGACGCCTCCGTGAAGGCTACCCTGCATCTCACGGATGTCCGGCGGTCGGATTTTGTTCCGGCGCGCTTGATGGAGATCAATGCACGCTGCGAGGCACGGGCAACGGGCGTTCTGCGGGAGCTGCGCGGTCTGCGATGCTCGATTCCGGTGGATGTCGCAGCTTCAACCGGGACAGAAGCTGGAGGCCAGATCGCGGGTGCCAACGCTGGAACGCTTGCGCTGACGGGCGACCTTCCGAACCTGCTCGATTGGAAGTCGGCGGACCTTCAGGCGAGTCTGTCCGGTGTGGCTCCGGTCTATGCCCTGGACTGGCTGCGCCTCTTCTCGCAGAGGATTCCACAGCCTTTGAGCGCGACTGGCGAGATGCACGGGACGTTCTCCTACGGTCCGGCTACCGCTGGTCTGTGGGCGGGAAGCGCCACCTGCGCCTGCGCTCTGTCTCTGCCCGTACCGGCACCCGGCACTCTACTTTCCAAGGCGACGACGGAACGTCTGTCGATCCACGCGGATGCATCGATTGGCAGCGATGGAACCGGCGGCCGGGCACTGCAGGTGGTCGCGAGCGTCTCGCATGCTCTGCGTCCGGACAAGGCGGTCAACGACCTTCCGGGGGGAGACGCCGAAGCCTCCATCAACGGTGAAGGCCTGAGGGTCCATTATCCCGCGACGACCTCCGCTGAGTTTCTTGAGGCGTTGGAGAGGCGCCTGCCGCCTCTCATGGATGGCCTGCCCGAGGGCGATGGCGAGTGGACTTCGTATCGGACATGGGGCGGGGTACAGACCTGGTCCAGGCCCGTGGCGGCCCCGGTACGTAAGCGTGGGCGCAAGGGCTGAAAGGTGCGGCCAGTTGGCAATGATTGCCTCCTTTTATCCTGATGCGGAAGGGATAGAACCATGCCAACGCGCAATGTGAATCTGACTGAGCATTTCGATGACTTCATCGAATCCGGTGTGACCTCCGGACGCTTCAGCAATGCGAGTGAAGTCGTTCGCGAAGGGCTGCGCTTGCTTGAACAACGAGAGGCTGAGGACAAGGCTAAGTTGGAGTGGCTCCGCTCGGCGGCTCAGGCTGGCTTTTCTGAACTCGACCGTGGTGAAGCCCTCGTCTCCGAATCCATGGACGATCTAGCAACCTTCGTCCATGATGAAAGCGAAAAGCTTGCAGCGGGACGTGTCAAAGTCTAAGGCTATTCGCAGGATGATTCTTTCCGTTACCGCCCGCCGGGATAGCCGCGACATTCTCATTTGGAGCCTCGATAAGTTCGGCGAAGTTCCGGCAAAACGGTATCGATCTCTGCTGATTCAGGCTCTGCACGATCTTGAGGTCGATCCCATGCGCCGGGCAGTAGAACGCGTCCAGATCTAGCAGCAGACGCACGAACCTACCATCTTTCTCTCAGCCGTAGTCAGGTTGAGGGCACCCAAGTAAAAACTCCCAGACACTTCATCCTCTATCGCATCAGTTCCAAGGGA
>JAHFTZ010000149.1 GCA_023265355.1 Terriglobus sp. | reverse complement strand
AGTTCAAGGTGCGCGAAGGCCAATCGATCGGCGCCATGGTGACTCTCCGCGGCGACGCGATGTACGAGTTTCTGGATCGCCTGATTGCGGTGGCTCTGCCCCGCGTGCGTGATTTCAAGGGCGTATCCTCCAAGAGCTTTGACGGCCGTGGCAACTACACGCTCGGTCTGCGTGATCAGCTCATCTTCCCCGAGATCGATTACTCGAAGGTAGAGAAGCTGAAGGGTATGAACGTGACGATCGTGACCTCCGCGACCGACGACAACTCGGCCCGCGTGATGTTGAAGCACTTCGGCATGCCGTTCCGGGCTGCATAAACTTTCGTAAGGAGCGCGCTCTGCGCGCAGAGGATCTGAAGAGACTATGTCAACGACTGCAAAAGCTGTAAAAGACGCAAAGAAGCCGAAGTTCAAGTGCCGCCAGCACAACCGCTGCCAGCTGTGCGGACGTCCTCGCGCCTACCTCCGCAAGTTCGGCGTATGCCGTCTTTGCTTCCGTGGCCTCGCGCTCAAGGGCGAGATTCCAGGCGTCGTGAAGTCGTCCTGGTAAGCACTGCCTTCTGCGCCTCGGCGCAAAACGATTTCGGTGTTCGCTCGTAGCGAGCGGCACCACAACATTCCTGCTGGTTCTTGCGGAGACACCGCGAGCGAACGGGGAATGAAGGAGAGAGAATGAATCTGACCGACCCAGTAGGAGATTTCTTGACGCGTATTCGCAATGCGATGCGTGCCCGCCACCAGAAGATGGACGTTCCTGCCTCGAATCTGAAGGCCGAGATCGCCCGCATTCTGAAGGAAGAAGGTTACATCTCGAACTACAAGGCTACCGAAGAAGACGGCAAGAAGGTCCTCCGCGTGTACCTGAAGTACGGTGCGAACAACGAGGCTGCGATCCGCGACCTGAAGCGCATCTCGCGTCCCGGCTGCCGTGTGTATATCGGCAAGGACGAGATCCGTCGCGTGCAGGGTGGACTTGGCATCTCGATCATGACTACCCCCAAGGGTGTGATGACAGGCCGTACCGCTCGCAAGGAAAACGTTGGTGGCGAAGTCCTGGCCCACGTCTGGTAGTGCTGCGCGCACGGCGGGAAGCGCTTCGCGCCTTTTTTGCTGATGCGACAAGTTTTGGCCGGCGCGTTGCTGCCGGATGAAGTTTTGAAGTAAGCGGAGAAGCTTCCGCGGCTGCAGTGGAACGGGTGAGCGATCACACCGGGACTCGCAAGCCGACAAGGATTGAAACGATGTCACGTATTGGAAAGAAGCCGATCTCGCTCGCGGGCGGCGTAAAGTACACGGTCAACGGCAACATCGTTGAAGTCACCGGACCCAAGGGCAAGACGAACGCACTTCTCCCGACGGGCATCCGCCTGGTGGAGAAGGATGGCTTCCTGCACGCAGAGCGCGACAACGACTCGCAGGCTGCGATTCATGGCCTGGCTCGTTCTCTCGTCTTCAACGCCGTTGCAGGCGTGACTGCTGGATGGACAAAGGATCTGGATATCGTCGGTATCGGATACCGTGCGGAGATGAAGGGCAAAGACCTCGTCGTGTTCACGCTCGGCTACTCGCAGCCGATTGAATTTCCTCTGCCCACCGGCATTGAAGTCGCGATCGACCCGAAGCAGACGCATCTCACCATCTCCGGCATCGATCGCCAGAAGGTTGGTCAGGTTGCCGCCGACATGCGTTCGCTGCGCAAGCCCGATCCGTACAAGAACAAGGGTGTACGGTACACGGGCGAGAAGTTGAAGAAGAAGGTCGGCAAGACGGGTTCCAAGTAAATCGTCGACGGAAAGAATTTGAAACCGAACGGGGCCAGGGGCTGGCCCCGCTACTAGGAAAAGAGAGACACAATGCTTACGAAGGTCAAACGGAACACAGTTCGCCAGCGCGTTCACAAGCGCGTCCGCGCCAAGGTCTCGGGAACAGAACAGCGTCCCCGGCTGAACGTCTATCGCTCGCTCAACCACATCTACACGCAGCTCATCGACGACGCCACGGGCGCAACGATCGTAGCTGCGTCCACGATCGTGAAGAAGGGCGAGGAGAAGAAGTCCGGCGGTAACATCGATGCAGCGAAGGCAGTTGGCAAGCTGATCGCCGAGCGCGCGCAGGAGAAGGGCATCAAGAAGGTGGTCTTCGATCGCGGCGGCTATCTGTATCACGGTCGTATCAAGGCCCTGGCGGACGCGGCTCGCGAGGCGGGTCTCGAGTTTTAAGCGAGTTCTAGCAGATATTGGGATTTGAGGGCCTGGCGGCCCGGAAGGAACACAAGATGGCGTTTCAGAAAAAGATCGATGCGAACAAGCTGAACCTGAAGGACCAGGTCGTTGCGATTAATCGCGTGACCAAGGTTGTTAAGGGCGGTAAGAACATGTCGTTTGCCGCGCTCGTCGTTCTCGGCGATGCGGAGCAGGGCATTGTGGGCTACGGCTCCGGTAAGGCGAAGGAAGTGCCCCAGGCAATCCGCAAGGGCATTGAATCCGCGAAGAAGAACCTCTTCAAGATCAACCTCACTGCGACGACGATTCCGCATCAGGTCCTTGGCCACTACGGTTCAGGCCAGGTGCTGTTGAAGCCCGCTCCTGAAGGTACGGGCGTGATCGCTGGCGGCGCTGTGCGCGCGGTGATGACCTCTGCCGGCGTGCAGAACGTGCTCACGAAGTCCCTCGGTTCGGCAAACCCGCACAACGTGATCAAGGCAACATTCGACGCCCTGGTTCAGTTGCGCGACAAGGCGGAAGTAGCTGCTCTGCGTGGCAAGACCGTCGAAGAGCTCTAAAAAGTTTTCGCTCCCGTTGCATTTCGGGAGCCTGGAGAAAAGTTATGGCAGAGAACGTCGGCAAGATCAAGATCCAGTACTTCCGCTCGAAGATCGCGACCCCGGTGAAGCACAAGCTGGTGGTCAAGGGGCTCGGATTCACGCGTTTGAATCAGATCGTGGAGCGCGAGGACACACCCTCAATCCGCGGCATGGTCAACACGGTTCCGCACCTGGTCCGTATCGTCGAGTAGCTGAACTATGAGCGCTGCCTTCGGGCGGCGTGTTCGCTGGATATCCTCCAGCCAAAATATGCGAGTCGGAGCAATCCGGCGTGAGCGAGGAAACACAATGGCACTGAATCTCTCCAACCTTCATGCACCTAAAGGTGCGAATAGCAACAAGAAGCGCGTCGGTCGCGGTATGGGTTCGGGTATGGGTAAGACCTCCACCCGTGGACATGACGGACAGCGCGCCCGTTCGGGTTCGCGTGCGATGCGCGGTTTCGAAGGCGGCCAGATGCCCCTTCACCGTCGTATGCCCAAGCGCGGATTTACCAACATCTTCCGCCAGGAGTACCTGGTACTCGGTCTGGACCGTATCAGCCTGATCGCAGCGACTAGCAACGAAGAGCTTACGCTCGAGAAGCTGCAGCAGCTCGGCATCCTGAAGAAGCGCAATGGCCTGGTCAAGGTGCTGGCGAACGGCGAGATCACGACTGCTGTGACCGTGCACGCGCATAAGGCCTCGAAGGCTGCTCAGGCTGCTATCGAAAAGGCGGGCGGAAAAATTATCCTCGTCGGCGCTCCCGCCGCTGCAGAGACGGCAGAGACCGCGTAAACTGGGTTTCTCCCGCGTTTGATTTTCGTGATGGGTCGGGCTGGTGCCCGGCCCTTTGCGGCAAGTGTAGAAGATTCAGCCAGGCACGTCCAAAGGACCATCCTCTCTCATGTTCGACAAGTTTCTCAACATCTTCCGCATCCCCGACCTGCGCAATCGCGTGCTCTTCACGCTTGCTATGCTGGCCGTCTACCGTCTTGGCGGACATATTCCCACGCCCGGCATCAACCCTGACATGCTGGCGCAATACTTCCAGCAGATGGCGGGATCGTCGCTGGGTCTGATGGATATGTTCACGGGCGGCAACCTGCGCAAGCTGACGGTCTTCGCCCTGGGCATCATGCCGTACATCACGGCATCGATCATCTTCCAGCTCCTGACGGTGATCTATGAGCCGCTGGCGAAGCTTCAGAAGGAAGGCGAAGTCGGACGTCGTAAGATCACCCAGTGGACCCGCTACGTCACAGTGCTGCTGGCGATCGTGCAGTCCTTCGCAATCGCTCTGACTCTGACCAAGAGCGCCACCGGTGCTCCGATGGTCACGATCAGCTCGGGCAAGTTCATCTTCCTCTGCGTTCTGACGCTGACGACGGGTACGGCGTTCATCATGTGGCTGGGTGAGCAGATCACGGAGCGAGGTATTGGCAACGGTATGTCGTTGCTGATCTTTACGGGTATCGTTGTGGGCCTGCCACGCGGCATTCAGGATCTCTGGGAGAAGGGACGCGACGGTGCATGGGGTGGGTTTACTCCTGTGGCCATCGCCATCCTGATCGTTCTAATGATCGCGGTCGTTGCCTTCATCGTCTTTGTGGAACGCTCTGAGCGTCGGATTCCGGTGCAGTATGCCAAGAGGATTGTTGGCCGCCGCATGATGGGTGGACAGAGTACGCATCTTCCGCTGAAGGTGAACTCCGGCGGCGTGATGCCGGTCATTTTTGCGAGCTCCATCCTCTCGGCTCCGCTACTCTTCGCGAACGCTCAGTGGGTGCAGAACATCACCTTCTTCCGCAAGCTGACTGAAGGCCTTCGCCCCGGTGAGCCGTGGTACGAGCTGGTGCAGTTCGTAGCGATTATCTTCTTCGCTTACTTTTACATCTCCATCGTCTTCCGTCCGGATGACATTGCGGACAACATGCGGAAGTACGGCGGATTTATCCCCGGTATCCGTCCGGGCCGTCGCACCAGCGACTACCTTAACGACATTCTTACCCGCATCACCCTTCTGGGTGCGCTTTACCTGATCATCATCACACTGGTTCCGACGATGCTAATCTCCGGTGTGCATCTGAACCATCTCTGGCTGATCGGTCCGGTCTTTGATCATCTGCCGAGCTGGATCACGAACGGTCTGGGCGTGAACTTCTACTTCGGCGGTACTTCGTTGCTGATCGTAGTAGGTGTGGCGATGGATACGGCGAACCAGATCGAGTCGCAGCTGATCATGCGGCATTACGACGGCTTTTCGCCAAAGAGCGGCCGTGTACGTGGCCGTCGGAGCTGGTAACTGGTGACGTTGGAAGCTAAAGAACAGAAACCGGCCATGGGGAACGATTTCGTCCCCGGGCCGGTTCTCCTTTTGGGTGCCCCGGGCGTCGGCAAGGGAACCCAGGCGCAGATCCTGATGGAGGCATGGAGCATCCCTCAGATCTCTACCGGGGATATCATTCGGGCGAACATCGCTGCGAAGACGCCGTTGGGTGTGGAGTTTGGCGAACTGGTTGCCAGCGGACATCTGGTGCCGGATGACCTGGTGAATGCCATGGTGGCGGATCGGCTTTCGCAGTCAGATTGCGGTCGCGGGTACATTCTGGACGGATTTCCCAGGACTTTACCGCAGGCGGACTGGCTGGACGAGCATCTGGCGCGGGTTAAAGGCCTCCCGGTCGTTGCAGTAAGCATGGAAGTTGGATATACTCAATTGCTGGGCCGTATTACGGGACGCAGGACATGTCCCGTGTGCAAAAGCATCTACAACGTGTTTTCCTCTCCGCCGAAGATTGACGGGGTCTGCGATGTGGAAGGTGCGGCTCTCGAACAGCGGGCAGACGATACGGAAGAGAAGTTTGCTGAGCGCATGAAGGTATTCCATGCGCAGACGGCTCCGGTGATCGAGCATTACCGCACACTGGGTCGATTTGAAGTCGTCGACGGCGACCGCGAGGTTGAAGCGGTAACCGGAGACATCGTGGCCGCTATAGCGCGGTTGCGGAAGAAGTGAAGTGCGAGTAGTAAGAAAGACGGCGAAAGAACAGCATGGCGATTGCGATCAAGACTCCTCATGAAATCCAGAAGATGCGTCGCAGTGGTGAAGTTCTTAGCCAGGTTCACGAGGCGGTTCGGCAGGCAGTGAAGCCGGGCGTTTCTACGATGGATTTAGAGAAGATTGCGGAGCGGACGATCGCCGAGCTGGGCGGGAAGCCTGCCTTCAAGGGTTATATGGATTACCCGGCGTGCCTGTGCACCTCGGTGAACAATGAAGTGATTCACGGTATTCCTTCGGCGAGCAAGCAGCTCCGCGATGGCGATATCGTGAGCGTGGACTGCGGTGTGATTCTGGACGGCTACTACTCCGATGCGGCAGTGACGCATGGTGTAGGCAAGACCAGCGCGGCGACGCGCAAACTGCTGGAAGTGACGAAGCAGTCGCTGGAGCAGGCGATTCAAGAGGTGAAGGTAGGCCAGACACTTGGTGATATCGGCGCTGCGGTGCAGGAGTTTTGTGAGGCGGAAG
>JAHFTZ010000148.1 GCA_023265355.1 Terriglobus sp. | reverse complement strand
CCGTCGATGACCGTCATCACACGACTGAACGTATTCGACACGAACACCTTGTTCGTCGTTTCGTTGACGCCAACATAATAGGGACGCCGGTCCGTCTTTACCGTGGCGATGACCTGGTCGATCGCTCCATCCAGCACACTCACATTGCCGCTGCCACTGTTCGCGATGTAGGCGCGTCCCGTTACCGTGTTGACCGCGACACAATCCGGATGCGTGCCCACCTTCACACGCTTCGCAGCGCCGCTGCGGCCGTCGATCACCATGACCGCGCCGTGCTCCTGGTCGACGGCATAGACCTTGCCGGTCTTCTGATTGAACGCTATGCCGTGGTCCGCAAGCAGCGTCCCGGACTGCATGCCCGACTCCTGCCCACGTGCGGCACACAGGAACAGGCCCATCCCCACCAGAACAAAAATCGAACGATTTCTCATGGACACCCACGCTATCACTCACGGCTTGGCCCTGTGAAGACAGGACATTTGCCATATCCCTGTTTTGCCATGAAGCATCTCTTCCCTTACCATTCCCCTCATCAGAGGAATTCCAAGATGTTGAAGCTGCTTCGAAGTACCCTCGCGCTCCTGACATTCATTACTGCCTTCAGCCTTCCGGGGCAGACGAAGCCGATCAAATTTCGCATGATCGCGCTTGCGGAACCTGGGCAGGGACTGCACCAGGGCTTCGTCGACGCGGCCATGGCATGGCTTGAAAAGACCGGTGCAGCAGAGGGCTTTGCCGTCGATTACATCCGCACCACCGATCCCATCAACGACGCATACCTCGCCGAACACAAGGTCTTCATCCAGTTGAACTACCCGCCCTATCGCTGGACGCCCGTTGCGGAAGCAGCCTTCAAGAAAGCGATGGAACAAGGAACCATCGGTTGGATCGGTTTCCATCATGCCTCGCTCCTCGGCAAGTTTGACGGCTTTGAGATGTCGCCGTTCTTCCACGAGTTCATGGGAAACATCGTCTTCAAGAGCTACATCCCGGAGTTCGCAACGGGCACGGTCCGCGTAGAAGACGCTCATCATCCGGTGATGCGCGGCCTTCCGAAGACATTCTCCGTAGAAAACGATGAGTGGTACACCTACGATCAATCGCCGCGCCCCAGCGTGCACGTGATCGCGAACGTGGATGAAGACAGTTACACCCCTGCACGCACCGTCAAGATGGGCGACCATCCCGTCATCTGGACCAACACACACTACAAGGCACGCAACGTCTACTTCCAGTTCGGTCATCACGGTGAGCTTCTGCAAAATCCAAACGTAGAAAAGCTCTTCCACAACGCCATCGAATGGGCAGCGGGCAAATGATGAAGAACAACCTGGGGTCACCCGGAGTACACAAACCAGATTCCTTCGCTACGCTACGGGATGACAAAAGGGGCATGACGATGAGGATGAGGATTGCCGCGCTCCTGTTGATGCTTGCCCTCCCCTCGCAATGCAAGCCCAACAGCCCGCCTTCCACGCCCTCGCCTTCTGGACCACCGGCGGAGAGACCGATCACTCCGACTTTGCGCGGCAGGCCATCGCCTTCTACACCGAAGCCGCGGCCCGCGATCACTTCGACTTCCGCGCAACCACCGACTGGAAGGAACTCAACGCGGAAACCCTGGCTCACACCGACGTCGTCCTGTGGCTCAACGACCAGCCGCACACCGATGCTCAGCGCTCTGCTTTTGAGAATTACATGAACCACGGCGGCGGCTGGCTCGGCTCGCACGTCTCCGGCTATAACGACCGCTCCACCCAATGGCACTGGTTCGTGGACTTCTTCGGAGGCGCGGTCTTCAACGCCAACAACTGGCCACCGCTCCCCGCGCAACTCATCGTCGATGCACGCGATCACCCCGTGACCCGCCACCTGCCCGCCACGTTCCTAGCGCCTTCGAACGAGTGGTACGTCTGGAAGCCCAGCGCCCGCGCCAACGCGAGCGTGAAAGTCCTCGTGAGCTTCGATCCGGCAAATTACCCGCTCGGCTTCAAAGACCGTCTCCTCTCTGGAGACATGCCCGTCGTCTGGACGAACACGAAGTACAGGATGCTCTACGTGAATATGGGCCACGGCGACAAGATCTTCACCAACGAAACCCAGAATCACATCTTCGAAGACGGCCTCCTCTGGCTGGGCAGGACAAGAGCGAGAAGATAGTGCTCCCTCTCTTGCAGTTTCATCGAGAACCGGATGTGCATGCAGCGTGTTATCCATCACAGATGAAATAAAGCAAGAGACCGCGTGTCTTCACCTCGAGCGACCCAATCCAAAGTCGCTTGAGGTGAGAATGGCAAATTTTGTCTTGGTTCACATAGCATGGCGCGGCGGTTGGACATGGAAGCGCGTGGCTCGCCAACTCCGCGATGCCGGGCACGAGGTCTATACCCCGACACTGACTGGTCTGGCGGATCGGAGTCATCTGCTCCATGCGGGCGTGAATCTCTCCACGCATATCCAGGACATCGTCAATCTCATCCGCTATGAAGAGCTCGAAGAAGTCATCCTCTGCGGTGCCTCGTACGGCGGCATGGTGATCACCGGCGTAGCCGACCAGATCAGCGAACGGATTGCTGCGCTGGTCTATCTGGACGCCTTCCTTCCACAAAACGGCGACTCCGTGTTTACGCTGTCGCCGGAAGCACTGCAGATCGCCAGCGTCAGGGATTCGGGCCTGCACGGCGGTTTCAGCCTCCCTCCGATTTCTACGGAGTTTCTTCAGACGAACCTGCAGGACCGCTCCTGGGTAGACCAGATGAGCACGAAGCACCCTGTCGCGACGTTTACCGAAGCCATCAGCCTGCGGGGAAATCAGGACAGGATCAAGACAAAGATCTATGCCCTGGCCACGGGTTGGGAGCCGAACGGGTTCCGCCACTTCTACGAGCGGGTCAATGCGGACCCCTCCTGGACTACTCGCACCATTGCATCCGGCCACGAAGTGATGCTGGACAAACCTGATGAGGTGGCTGACCTTCTGAAAGAAGCCGCCGCTCTGGCACATTCCATCTAGCCGGGTACCCCATTCTTTCCGGGATTTATCAAGAAAGGGTGGGGTCGCGCAGAGCGCACAACCCAGATCACCAGAAACCACCTCTTTGTCCTCCGTAGCGAAGATTCGTCATCCGCGGCGAAGATTTTATCCCAACCGAAAATTCGTCATCCCGACCGAAGCGGAGGGATCTGCTTTTGTCTTTAACCGGGTGCCACAAACCCTGGTGCCCCATACCTGCGCAACCACCCTTCCCAACGTTCCATATCGGAACACACATGCGAAAAACAGCCTGACGGTTCAAGGTCACGTGGGTATAAAAGCACCAGGAGCAATGTTTCGTGCCACGCTGGACTTTATCCCTTCTTGTACTGACTACTCTGGCCACCGCAGCGCCCGCGCTTCTCTTCGGGCAAGGCGATGGAGACGGAAGTAAGCCACTTCCTCACTCATTATCCTGGTGGACGCGGAACCCCCTCAGGCTGGACGAAGACCAAATTTTGCGCATCGACAGATCGGTGGTCAACGGCCACATCGTGACCGCGAGAGACTATCGCGTGAAGCAGAAGATTACGCACGTCGGCACTCTCTCCGGACACAGAATCCTTCAGAACCTGACGACGATCCGTCCCGGCCCCGCGCTTATAGCGAATGGTTCCGAGGATGCCGAAGCTCCTCCCACGCAGTGGAAGAGTCTGCTGATGCAGACCGAACGCCGCCGCGAGCAATATGTCGAAATCTATAAACTTCAGGCCTATAGCGGACTGTACCAGCCGCTGACGGATGCTGCGATTTACGGCGCGGGGCCGAATGCCATCCTTGGAACCCGTGATGGCGACTCCGGAAATGGCGGAGGCTGCGACAAAGGCTTCTGGTGGTTCGACAGAGCCGGAGCGCATCCAGTCGATCTTTCTCCTCTACTGCAAGCAATCGATCACGCCCGTCCTCCAAAGTCCACCTACGGCGGAGGATGCTGGGCGCTCACTCCGGAAGCTGAGCTTTCAGTCTGGGTGCAAAAGTCCGAAGCAACGTGCCATGCCTGTGGAGGCCTTGGGACAATCGAGGCGCACTATCGCATCGAGCATGGTGTCGCAATCCCTGTTTCTGTCCTCTTCAAACCGGATGAACAGCCGTAGAAATCCTGAGGTTTACGACTCCGAGCCGATCGCTGCGCCCAGCGATGGAAGAAACAACCGAAACACAGTGCCCGCGCCCGTCTTGCTGCGCACGCGCATCGTTCCGTTATGCTTGGCCACGATCTCCTGCGAGATCCACAGACCCAGGCCGGTACCGGTGATTCCCTTGGTGGAAAAGAACGGCTCAAAGATACGGTTGAGCGTCACCTGATCCATCCCCGAACCGCCGTCCGCTACGGTGAGAACGACACCACGCTCGCCCGTCGTCCGATTTACACCATCGGCTGTCCGCAGAATCAGGCGTCCGCCCTTGGTCATGGCGTCCATGGCATTCCCCACAAGATTCGCCACTACCTGCCGAATCTCTCCGCCCTGTGCCACGACGCTGGACTGCGTCCGGAACTCCCGCACCACTTCGATCTGCGCCCTTTGCAGGCGCGACTCCAGCAGCGTCACGACCGTGTCGATCAACTCCCGCAGATCGGTGGCACCCTGCCGCGTCGAGCCACGGAAGAAACGCAGCGTCTGCACTGTAATCTGCGAGACGCGATCCAGTTCCTTCTGCGCCAGGTCGACGTAGCTGCGAGCGTCTTCCGGGAGATCGGTCTGCATCACCAGATAGAGGCAGTTGGTGATCGCCTCCAACGGGTTGTTGATCTCATGTGCAATGGAGGCGGCAAACCGTCCGGCCACGGCCAGCTTCTCGGTCTGGCGCAAGGCTTCCTGGCTCTTCTTCTGCAACGAAAGGTCGGCGACGAAGGCCGCGAACTGCCAGGTCGCCGAGTTCGCCTGCGGATTCAAAAGAGCCACGCCAATCAGAGCGTCGATCGTGGTTCCATTCTCCGTTCTACATACCGATTCAAATGGCGCGGCATTTGAAGCGCCGTCCACAGTGCAGGCCTCCTGAGCGGGGAGGATATCCGAACATACGCTGTCCACCAGGACGTTACCGGAGGTAAGGTCCTCAACGGAGCGGCCAAGCAGACGTGCAATGGCCTGATTCGCGTAAGAGATTCTGCCCTCGGCATCGCTGAGCAGAAGACCCATCGGCATCGCGTCCACGAGGTAGTGGAAGCGGGCTTCACTGGCGCGCAGTGCGACCTCAGCGGCCAGCTTTTTGCGCCTGCCGCTCGCCTCTTTCAGTTCGCGTTCGACTGCAGGCACAAGACGCGTCAGGTTCTGCTTGGAGACGTAGTCCTGCGCCCCGGCACGCATCGAGTCGACCGCCGTCTGCTCCGAAACCGCACCCGAGAGCATGATGAAGGGGATATCCTGACCCGAGGCCTTCAGCAGCTGCAATGCCTCCGGACCGCTGAAGTTCGGCAGGTTATAGTCGCCAAGAACAATGTCGGGCAGAGAGGTGTCCAGGGACTCCTGCATGGCGAGAGCGGTCTCTACCCGCGTCATGGCAAGCTGAAATCCATTCTTCCGCAGATGCCGCTCCAGCAGAGCGGCGTCGTCTGGGTTGTCTTCCACCAGAAGAACTTTCAGATGCGGGAACTCTAGGCCGGTGGACATTCGTTCAGCACCAGCCAATACATTCCCAGCTGGCGGGTCGCCTCCGCGAAATCGTTGAAGTTGACTGGCTTACGAATGTAGCTGTTCACGCCAAGCTGATAACTGCGCACGACATCCCGCTCCTCATCGGAGGAGGTGAGGACCACCACGGGAAGCGTCCGCGTGGCGTTGTTTTCACGAATCCGCTTGAGCACTTCCAGGCCGTCGAGCTTGGGCAGCTTTAAATCCAGAAGAATCACCTGGGGCTTGATCGCATTGGGGCCGAGGAGCAGGTTGATCGCTTCTTCTCCATCCCGGGCGACGCGCACGTCGTTCGCCATGTTGGATTTCTTCAAAGCGCGGATCGTCAGCGCCTCGTGGTCAGGATCATCTTCTACAAGAAGGATCAATTTCGTCGTATCCGTCATTCCAGTTATCCTAGCGTAAACCAGAAGGTTGCTCCACTTTCGACAACGCTGTCCGCCCAGATTCGCCCGTGGTGCCTTCGTACGACTCTCGCTACCGTGGCCAGACCGATTCCGGATCCCTTGAAGTCCTTATCGCCGTGCAGCCGGTTGAAAGCACCGAAGAGCTTGTCTTTGTAGTGCATATCGAAGCCGGCTCCGTTGTCCCGCACAAACCAGGCCTTCTGTGTCGGGTCCCATCCGAACTCGATCTTCGACTGCTCCTTCTTCGAGCTGAACTTTGCCGCGTTGCCAAAGAGGTTCTCCAGCGCCACGCGAAAGAGCTTCGCATCGGCATCGGCCTGAAGCCCTTGTTCGATCACAAACTCAATCCGCTGCTGCGGATTTCCGTCGCTGATCTGC
>JAHFTZ010000147.1:6024-6482 GCA_023265355.1 Terriglobus sp. | reverse complement strand
TGGAAGTCGCTCCCCAGTTTCAGAAAGATCCGGACGCGTTCCGTCAGATCTACGTCAAGAACTCCTCGGGGAAATCCATCCCACTCACGGCCATCACACACTTCGAGACGCAGCGGATTCCGCTGCAGGTCAATCACCAGGGACTTACACCCGCCGCAACGCTCTCCTTCAATCTCGCGCCCGGCGTAGCGCTCTCCCAGGCCGCGGAGGCGATTGACCGGGCACGGAACTCAATCGCCGTGCCTGCCTCGATCACCGGCGGATTCCAGGGGTCGGCGCAGGCCTTCCAGCAGTCGCTTTCCTCGGAGCCGGTGCTCATTCTGCTCGCGCTCACCACGGTGTACATCGTGCTGGGTATGCTCTATGAGAGCTTCATCCATCCGCTTACCATTCTCTCCACGCTTCCCTCGGCAGGAGTCGGCGCCATCCTGGCCCTGCTGATCACGCACACCGACCTC
>JAHFTZ010000147.1:1066-6014 GCA_023265355.1 Terriglobus sp. | reverse complement strand
GCCATCTATGAAGCCTGCCTGCTGCGCTTCCGCCCCATTATGATGACGACGATGGCGGCACTCTTCGGTGGACTTCCTCTGGCCTTCGGCACCGGCGTAGGCTCCGAACTGCGCCGTCCCCTTGGCATCACGATCGTCGGCGGCCTGATCGTCTCGCAGTGCCTCACGCTCTTCACGACACCGGTCGTCTATATCTACTTCGATAAGTGGCGTCGGCGCATGGAAAGCTGGCGCGGCAAGCCGGTAGAGAAGAAGCTTCCCCGCGGCCTGCGCTCCCACCCGGAGCCGGTTGCGGGCGATTAAAATCTTTTGTCATCCCGCAGCGAAGCGGAGGGATCGGCTGTTTGAAAAGCGGTACAGAGTCCTTACAGGTAAAAGACTACTTGTATAGCCCATTCATCAGGCTCTGCATCACGGTGTAACACTCACAGGAGCGCTTCACCAGGCCAGCATGGTCGAGGATCTTCACCTTGCCACGCCGGTACCGGATGAGACCCGCCTTCTGCATCTCACCTGCGGCCAGAGCCACGGACGTGCGGCGCGAACCCAGCATCGCTGCCAGGAACTCTTGCGTCAGCGCCAGTTCTTCTGTCTGAACACGATCCTGCACCATCAGCAGCCAGCGCGCCAGCCGCTGGTCCACAACATGGCGTCGATTGCATGCAGCCAGCTGCCCCATCATCAGCGACTGGTGTTCCGCAAATGCCAGCACCGACCGGCGCATATCATTATTGTTTTCAAACTCTTCGCGCATCTCCGCAAAGGGCAGACGAAGCGCCGTTCCCGCGACTTGCATAAAACAGCTGCTATTCACCGAGAGGTTGCCGAGTAGCTGCAGCCACGGGGAGATCCCCTCTGCACCCACAACCTCGATCTCAGTCATCGTCCCGTCTTCGAGGTTCGACACAACGGAAACCAGACCAGACGTTATGAAGTACGAAAATCTTGGCAGCTCTCCTGGCAGGTAGACACTCATCCTGCGAGGCATCGCCACCGGGACCATACGGTCCATCAAAGTCTTACGGTATGCAGGGGGCAAAGTATTCAGAAAACGATTCATCAAAGGTGCTTCCATGGAGTCCTCTTCCCGGGTTGCTTAAAAATGCCGTGCGAGAAGGGACGTTGATCGGCGTCAGTATCTTAAGGCAAAGAATACGGTTCCGGGACAGCCAAAATCTGCCCGCTGCCATGCACAGAAGTGATCTAAGTGGCGTGATATTTGAGACTTCGGAGAAATAGCCGTGATTTATCGGTCTCGCCTAGTCACGAGCCTGGTTAGCGGGGCCAAGTAGAGATTCTACTCTTTATGCCCGCAGCGGCCCGCACGCCGAACGTGCCAGATAAGCGCACTGCTCCGCTAAACTAAAAGACGCATGTCTTCTACGCTCAAAGCCGTACGCGGCACACGTGATCTTCTCCCGCCCGAAACCGCCCTCTGGGACCGCGTCGAAGCCACCGCACGTTCCGTCTTCGCACGCTACGGCTTCGGCGAGATCCGCACGCCGATCCTCGAATCCACGGAGCTCTTCGCCCGCGGCGTCGGCGAAGAGACCGATATCGTCTCCAAGGAGATGTACACGTGGGAGGACCGCGCCCGCGCCGCCAGCGAAAAGGCACAGTCGCTCACCCTTCGCCCGGAGAACACCGCCGGAGTCGTCCGCGCCTACATCGAACACAAGCTCGGCGATACGGGCCACCTGCAGAAGCTCTACTACATCGGTCCACAGTTTCGTCGCGAGCGGCCGCAAAAAGGCCGCTACCGCCAGTTCTTCCAGATCGGCGCGGAGGTCATCGGCCCCGTCACCTCGGGAAGCGAATCGCCGCTTCGTGATGCCGAAGTCCTGGAGATGCTCGCGACGCTCCTCGACGAGCTAGGCATCGAACGCGCCAGCGAAAGCAACGGCTACAAAGGTTGGAAGCTCACGCTCAACTCCGTCGGCTCCGCAACCGATCGTCCGCGCTACGTCGCCGCTCTCCGCGAAGCCCTCGCGCCCATCAAACACCTCATGTGCGAAGACAACCAGCGCCGCGCGGAGACCAATCCCCTTCGCGTCCTCGACAGCAAGGACGAAGCCGACCAGGAGCTTATCGACAGACTGCCCAAGATCGCCGACTATCTCGATGACGATTCCAAAAACCACTTTGCCCAGGTTCTCGCCGCCCTCGACGCCTGCGGCGTTCCGTATACGGTGAACCCGCGCCTCGTCCGCGGCCTGGATTACTACACACGCACCACCTTCGAGTTCACGGTAGAAACCGGCCTGGGCACACAGAACGCGCTGCTCGGCGGAGGTCGCTACGACGGCCTCTCCGAGATGATCGGCGGCCCCAAAGCTCCAGGCATCGGCTTCGCTATCGGGGAAGACCGCCTCATCCTCACCCTGCAGGCGCAGGCGACGGAAGCTGCGGAGAAAAAGCTGGATGCCTACATCGCTCCCATGGGCGTGGAGCAGAACGCCGCCGCCCTGGCGCTCGCACGCGATCTGCGTCGGGAAGGCCTCAGCATCGAAGTCGGTGACGGCAGCTTCCGCCTGAAGAAATCGTTTGAGGTCGCCGACCGCGTCGCCCGCAGCATCGTGATTCTCGGTGAAAACGAGGTCGCCTCCGGCGAGATCACCGTGAAGAACTTCGCCACTGGAGAGCAGAAAAAGATCGCACGCAAGGAACTCGCAGAGATTCTTCAATAAGAACGCTTCATAAAACCCGCAGATCCGGGAGAGCGTCGACGAACTGCTAAAGTTATCCTATGAACCTCAGCATCGAATTCGAGCAGGAAGAAGACGGCAGGTGGATCGCTGAGATCCCCGAGCTTCCCGGCGTGATGGTCTACGGCACCTCGAAAGAGGATGCCGAATCGAAGGTGCAGGCGCTCGCCCTGCGCGTGGTCGCAGATCAGTTGGAACGCGACCACATGACCACCAACAACGTTCAATTCGCTCCCGCTTGAGTTACTGGCCCAGTTCCAAAGCGAAGAAGGTACTCAAGGCGCTCCATCGTATCGGTTGGGAAGAAGATCGCCGTCCCAAAGACGGTTCGCATCGGACATTGGTCCGGCAAGGGTTTCCAAATTTTACCTGGGCGTTCCATGATGGGGATGAGATCGGTCCGAAGATGCTTGCAAGAATTGGAAAGCAAACGGGTCTACGTCCTTCAGATCTGTAAGTTCTTCCCCGCAATCTCTGCTTCACTTTCCGTCGCGTCCCGCAAACTTCGTACAATAGAAGGATTGTGACACTCGACTTTTTAGGCACTCATCAGCGCACACATATGTGTGGCGACCTCCGCTCCACTCACGCCGGCCAATCCGTCATCCTCATGGGCTGGGTCAATCGCCGCCGCGACCACGGCGATCTAGTCTTCCTCGACCTGCGCGACCGCTCCGGCATCACCCAGGTCGTCGTCGACAAGTCGGAGTCCACCGAAGCCCTCGCCAAAGCCGAAGCCGCACGGCCCGAGTTCGTCGTCGCCGCCATCGGCACCGTTCGCCAGCGCCTCGCCGGCCTCGAAAATCCGAATATGCCTACGGGCGATATTGAAGTCGTCGTGAGCGAGTTGCTTCTGCTCTCCGATGCGAAGACGCCTCCCTTTTCCCCTGCGGAAGACGCAATCGTCAACGAGGAGCTGCGCCTCCAATATCGCTACCTCGATCTGCGCCGACCGGAGATGCAGGCGAACTTCCTGATGCGCCACAAGGTCGCACAGGCGATCCGCGCGCAGCTCTCCTCCGAAGGCTTCCTTGAAATCGAAACGCCGATGCTTACGCGCTCCACGCCCGAAGGCGCACGCGACTACCTCGTTCCCAGCCGCGTCCATCCCGGCACCTTCTACGCCCTCCCGCAGTCGCCGCAGATCTTCAAACAGATCCTCATGGTCGGTGGCTTCGATCGCTACTTCCAGATCGCACGCTGCTTCCGCGATGAAGATCTCCGCGCCGACCGTCAGCCTGAGTTCACGCAGATCGATCTCGAGATCTCCTTCCCTACGCAGGAGACCGTCTTCGGCGTCGCGGAGCGTTTCCTCGCCGCTGCCTTCAAGTCTGCAAACATTGAGATTTCGCTGCCCTTTCCACGGATGACCTACGACCAGGCCATCACGAAGTACGGCATCGACAAGCCGGACATGCGTCTGCCGCATATGGCCGAGCTCACTGCGGTTCTTACGCCGGAGCTGCGCGAAAGCCTGCGCATCGAACCAGCGCTTCCGGTCTTCGGTTTCGTGATTCCCAACGTCGGCGAACTCTCGGGTACCGCGCGCAAGTCGCTGCTCTCCGAGATCCGCGCCTTCTTCGGAGACTCCGGTCTGGACGCGCTCGACATCACCCGGCTCCGCACCAGCGAAGCTTTTCTCCCGCTTGCGGAAGAGATCGGCTCGCACCTGAACGCGACCACCATCGCCTTCAACGGCAACAGCTTTACGACCAACGATCTCGCTGTCGTTATCACGCCGAAGCTGGGAACGCCTGCGCTCTGGAACTTCGATCGCCAGTGGATTCCGAAGCGTATCGGCGCGCTCCGCATCGAACTCGCAAAGAAGTTCGCGGACAAGCACAAGCTCTTCGACAAGACCGGCACCGCCGACGACTATCGCTTCCTCTGGGTCACCGACTTCCCGATGTACGAGTTCAACGAAGAGAAGAAGACCTGGGACGCAGCGCACCATCCCTTCACCTCTCCGCATGAAGACGACATCAAATCCGGCGCTCTCTATAACGACAAGGGTTCGGTCCGCGCTCTCGCCTACGACGTCGTTCTGAACGGCCTCGAACTAGGCTCGGGCTCGATCCGTATCCATCGCAAAGATGTGCAG
The DNA here is from genome assembly GCA_023265355.1 of Terriglobus sp. GTDB lineage: Bacteria > Acidobacteriota > Terriglobia > Terriglobales > Acidobacteriaceae > Terriglobus. Next base: position 1,208 of record JAHFTZ010000147.1, on the reverse strand, counting down.
TCGGAGATCTTCCGCTCGCTGGGCATGACGGACGAAGAGGCACGCGAGCGCTTCGGCTTCTTCCTTGAAGCGCTGGAGTACGGCACGCCTCCGCACGGTGGTATCGCGCTCGGCCTGGACCGCATCGTGATGCTGCTGGCAG
>JAHFTZ010000147.1:0-1056 GCA_023265355.1 Terriglobus sp. | reverse complement strand
TGCTCCTGCGTGGCGCGCTTTACGCCGATGTCCCCAAACAGAAGCGAAGGCGCAATCGTCGTCTGCGGGATCGGCGTGATCGTCATGGACACGTACGGATCGTTGCCTGCGGCGATCACATCCGAACGCAGGCTGCGAAGATCGAGTTCGTCAAAGACCGCGCCGCGCACTAGTTCGCGATGGCCGTCCGGGTACACGCGATACAGCATCCTTGGCACAAGCTCTCCGCCCAGTGTCTCCGTGGCATATACGAAGTCCCGCGCCTGGTCTTTCGCCATTGCAACCAAGCGGCGATCGAGCTCCGCAGGCGCTACCGCTTTCGCACTCTGGATTAACATCACACCGGAGCGCGACTGCGCTGGCTGTGCGAGTGCCGCGCGACCGTGTCCATTTGAAGTCGCGATGTCCTTCACCGGGGCGCGACCGATCAGGTAGTGCTGCAGGATGCCGTTCACCGCGACGTCCACCTTCTCCGCAGGCACGCCCTCGTCGTCCACGGCATACGAGCCCAGCAGATGCTTGCCCGCAAAGGTCTTCATCATCGGATCGTCAGTCGCCGAGAGAAACTCCGGCAGCACACGCGCATGGTAGCTCGACGTGTACGCTCCCTGCGTGCGCGCCGTCGTTCCGGGATCGGGTTTATCAGCCTCCACGTTCGACACGAACAGGCGGTTCATGATGTCCGCAGAGGCATCGCCAGAGAACAACACCGGCCCGTGATAATCCTCTCCCACCACGGGAGCATTACGCAGAGCATGCAGGGCCTCAATGTCCGTAATCACGCGCGCGTGGAAGGCTGCATCCGATTCGAGTTCAGAAGGCACCGCCGCAGTCGTTCCATTGTCCCGCGACAGACGCATCCCGTCCGGAGCCTGGCCAGCCACAGAAACACTTGCGGCGTAGACGGTATAGCCCTTCCGCATCTGTGTTCCTTCGGAGTTCACGGTGTAGCGATTCACCGCTATGCCGCGCACGCTTGCGGAAGAGAACTGGATCTCCGGCGCGAACGCCTTCACCTTCGGATCGGTTGCGTAGAGGCCGCTGGCAACGGTGATC
>JAHFTZ010000146.1 GCA_023265355.1 Terriglobus sp. | reverse complement strand
GTCACATCCATCGACTGAAGCTGCTCAAGCGACAAATGTATGGACGCGCCGGCTTCGACCTGCTCAGGCTCCGCGTCCTCAACCCGGTCTAAAATCGCGCGCCTAAAACACGAACGCAAACTCGCATATCCGCTTCACCAAAAGTGAACCAGAACCCATTTATTGTGATAAACGACAGATCGTCTCTCCAGCCAATTCAGCAGAGATCGCTCTGCAAAGAAATCGGTCTTATAGAAAACACGGATTTCTCCCATATCACGTGGGTCGAAACGGCGAAGTGGAGCCGGTATGCCGCCGCAGCGTTGGAGTTCTACAGGTAAAGGAATTTTTCTACAGGTAAAGGAATAAAACCACGACGCCATGCCCCTTTTCTACAAGTAAAGGAAAAACGACATCCGTGCTGCTGCCCGCCACCTTCGGCTTGATCGAGATGAACCGTCTCGCCACATGGTCGCCGTCAAAAACCCAGCTAATTGTCAGTTACAGAATTGCTGGTGGCTGGCTGGAATCGGAGGATATCTTCGTGAAGGTCATACGGATGCCATTCCTCGGCCGCAGAATGACCATCGCCTGAGCGTCGATCGTTTGTCCCGGTGAAATTTGAAAATCGTAGTTCCTTAGCAAGTCGCTCAGGATCATGAGCATCTGCAGCATCGCGTAGTTGTTGCCGATACAGCCTCGAGGTCCACCTCCGAACGGCAGGTAGGTGAAGGGCGCACGCAGCTTTTCGTTTCCTTTGATGAAGCGGTCCGTATCAAAGGACTCAGGGTCTGGCCAGTGTTTTGGCGCGTGGTGAGCGCCGTAGACATGCACAATGACCATGGAACCAGCAGGGATTGCTACGTCGCCAATGCGGTCGTCTGCGATCGCCTCGCGGTCGACCATCCAGAACGGCGGGTAGAGACGAAGTCCTTCCTGGATGACCTGTGTTGTGAATGGGAAGTTAGGGACGTCGGCGTGACTCAAAGAAGAGCCGCCGAGCACGTCATCAAACTCCCGTCGAACTTGTTCTAGGCAATCTGGCCGCGAGCTGAGGAGGTAAAGCAGCCATGAGAGCCCATTGGATGAGGTCTCATGGCCAGCGACAAGCAACTGCATGCTCTCGCTAAGGATGAGCTCATCGCTCATGCCCTCACCGTCGGAGTAGCGCGCATCCATCAGGGTCTGCAGCAGGTCCAGCGCGGGCGGTTCGTTGCGCCGCTTCTTGATGTACGCCATCAGGACCGCATCAGCGCTCTTGCGCATCTCTTCATGCTTCGTCAGTTCGCCGGACACTTCGAACCATGGGTTCAGATACGGCTGAAGCGTCTGCTTCACGATGAATTCCTGCACCGTGCAGATGGTGTCGCTGACGAGTTCGATGTCCTCGTCCTTGAGGCGTGCGCCGAAGAGCGAACGAGCGACCATCGCAAAGGTGATCTTCATCAGGTGTGGATAGATATCGACGGGGCCGTTGTCGATCTGCGTGTCGAAATCTTGCAGCGATTCAGCCAGCGAGTCCTGCATGATGACCGACAGCGCATCTAGCTGCTTGCGGTCGAAGCCCTTCTGGATGAGGCGGCGTTGCGTCTTCCATGCTTCACCTTCGGTCGTGAGCAGGCCCTTACCAAGGAAGTGCCCCATCCGCTTTACCTGGATCTCTGACTTGCGATAGTTCCCGGCGTTGACCTTCAGGACGTGCTCGATCATGGCTGGATCGATCGTGACAATCGCTTCCTTGATGCCGCCGAGATAGAAGCGAAAGGTATCGCCGAACTCTTCGCTGTATTTGGTTAGAACCTGCGTAGGGTTGCTGGCCATGGCGCGCGAGTCCGCGAGCGAACGCATACGCGAAACTGAGGGAATGAGCGTGGACGTGGTCATGCCCAGCCTTTCTGGAGGTGCTCTGTAGGAACGCATGCTGCCGCGTGGCATCGGCGGGGCTGCATCAGTTTTCGTTGCCCAATTGCTTCAGCAGCATCAGGTGATGCCAGACCGCAGTGGTCATGGTGCGGTGTTGCCGGTATGGCACGCCGAATTCCTCTGTGGTTTGCTTCACAATCCGCGTCAGCGGGGCATAGTGGGTGTGGCACACGTATGGGCACAAGTGGTGGACAACATGATGATTCAGGCCGCCCACAAGCCAGCCCACAAGCGGGTTCTCCGTCGCATAATCCGCGGTTGTCGCGAACACGTGATATACACCGTTTTCGAACTCATCGCGATGCATCGGAAAATACGTATCTTCTATGACGTGCGTCGTTTGGAAGACGAGTACGACGCTGATGCCAACGACCAGGTGGACGGCGAAGAACGACGCAAACACCAGCCATAGCGACTCGTGCATCACCACGATGGGCAGCACGAGCATGTACGTAAGGTAAAAGACCTTACCCGCGAAGAGGATGACGTACTCGCGCAGCGGGTGTTTGGTCCGCGTCAAGTAATCGTGAGCCGGAGCGAAGAAGCTTTGGAAGTCGCGGAGGAACACGTACTCCAGCGAGAACAGCGCATACAGAAACAGCGCGTAAATATGCTGAAAGCGGTGTAAGGGAGTACGAGGGTCGTGCGGCGTAAAACGAAACAGACCGCGTCCCTCGATTGCATCATCTTCGCCTTGTAGGTTGATGCAGGAGTGGTGGCCCCGATGGTGCAGGATGCGCCACATGTACGAGCTGATACCGCAGAGATCGAAGACGTAGTTCAGGCTCTTGTTAATCGCCGGGCGTGTTGAAATCGCGTTGTGGTTGCTGTCATGGGCAATGTTCAACAAAAGAAAGGTCTGCGCCAGACCGCCCAAAACGTAGAGAGCGAAAAACGCCCATGCAGCCGGATGGAGCATGTAGAGGGTGATCCAACTGCCTGCGAGGACCGCCATTCCAAGGGCGATCTTTCCCCACATCATCGGGTTCGCCTTGGGAGAGAGATCCGCGTCCACAAAGAATCTTTCCAGCCTTCGGCGCAGGACTTTTGGGAACGAAGAAGCGTTTGTTGCTTCGTTCGCCGACGATGCGGCGTCTTCCGGCGGCACAAGATCTTCCGCTTCAGGCCCCGAAGCAATCGCCGCTTGCGCTGCAAACATCAGGACCTCCGCCGATAGGATGGTGGGCTTGACCACGACCCACAGAGTGATTATAGAACGAACCCATGACGCTTTTATGAAGGCCGAGGCGTGGCTTTATAAAATGCATCTGCCATCATGAGACCGGTCGTCGACCCGCAGAACTGCGGCTTGCAGTGTGGGCCTAAAGCGCTTGCCTATCTACGGCAAGATGAATTTTAGCGTAGCGGCCCGGCAAGATTACGGGAGTGTGACAAAAATACGAACGCGTATAGTCACCATAAGTAGTCGTTTCCCGTCTACACGTTCAACGCTGTATTTACTCCCTCGCGATTGTCGGAAGGCAGTTCGCTCATAACCTGTATCTCACTTTGGAGGATTGCTGATTGAGCACGCCGTCGATTTTAGGCCAGCTGCAGATACTGACAGATAAGCACCCGGACAAACTTCTGTATTCGTATCTCGACGTGGACGGCGATCCGATCGAAAGCTACACGTACGCCTCGTTTCTCCTCCGTGCGGAGGCGATTGCGGGGCATCTATTGACCGATGGCCGCTTCGCTGCGGGAGACCGGCTGCTGCTTGCCTATCCTGCTGGCCTGGAGATGATCTGCGCGTTCTTCGGCTGTGTGCGCGTCGGGCTGATCCCTGTCCCGGTCTATCCTCCGAGTTCGCGGGGCTTTCAGAGCGCCCTGTACAAGATGGTCCACATCGCAAAGGACTGCGGCGCCGCCGGCATTCTGACCAGCCGCGATTATCACGCCTCGCTGAAGACCAATCTCACGCGCAGTAGCGTTGCGACCTCTGGCGTCGATATCGACTACATCTCCGGCCTGCCGTGGATTCCGACTGAAGACTTCCTTGCCACGCAAGGCGTGGTCCCTGTGGTCGCAGCGTCGAAGGTCCTGTTCCTTCAGTACACCTCGGGTTCAACGATGGAGCCCAAAGGCGTCATCGTCTCCCACAAAAACATTCTCAGCACCGCCGCGCTCGTCGTCGAGAACGAGTCGCCCGTTGTCGTCTCGTGGCTGCCGCAGTACCACGATATGGGATTGATCGGCTGCTACCTGTACCCCGCCCTGCGCGGCGGCACCACATACGGCTTCTCGCCGATGGACTTTATCCAACGTCCGGCGCTGTGGTTTGAGACGATCTCCAAGTACCGCGCGACCTCGACCGCTGCGCCGAACTTTGCGTATGACTATTGCCTCCGCACTGGCCGTCTGCCGAAAGAAACGCTCGAGTCCTGCGATCTGAGTTCGCTGCTGGTGCTGATGTGCGCCGCGGAACCCGTCAAACCAGACACCTACATCCGCTTCCTCGAAGCCTTCCAGGCATACGGTCTGAACGCGGAAGCCTTCTACGTCGCATACGGCCTCGCGGAGAACACGCTCGCCGTTACGCTGCACGGCCGCAACATCGTATCTGTCAATAAGCGCGCGCTCACGCAGGGCAAGGCGCGCATGACGACTGAGGTCTCCGAGATCGACACGGCCAAGCAGATCGTGAGCTGCGGTGCGCCGATCCCCGGTCTCGACCTCAAGATCGTCGATCCCGAAGGCCACTTCGCACTCGAGGCTGGCCGCATCGGTGAAATCTGGCTGGCCGGCGATGGTAAGTGTCACGGCTACTGGAACAACCCCGAACTCACCCTGAAGCAGTTCCGCGCGCGCCTTGTCGACGACAGCCCCTACGACGACGGCTACCTGCGCACCGGCGATCTCGGCTTCATGCACGATGGCGAGCTCTACGTCTGCGGCCGCATCAAAGACATGGTCATCCTCCGCGGGCAGAACTACTACCCGCACGACATTGAAAACGTCGTCGAGAAGTCCTCCAGCCTCATCCGCCACAACTGCGTTGCTGCCTTCCAGATTCACGAAGACAACGAGCCCGCGCTCGCGATCATTGCCGAGATCAAGAATCCCAAGGTTCTCCCGGACGCACGCAAGATCGCCGCTGCCGTGCGCAACTATCTGAACGTTGAAGTCGCCATGATCGCGCTCATCGCACCGCGCGCCGTGCCCCGCACCAGCTCCGGCAAGATCATGCGCCACAAGACCAAGCAGATGTGGTTGGCCGGAGAGTTCAACGTGCTCTCCGACTTCTCGCGCGACAGCGATCCTGGCCCGGCTGAAACGGCAATCAACATGAACTCGCCGTTTGCCGAGCTGAAGGCGCGCTATAACCTGACCGGGCAGGAAACCTACAATCTGGTAGAAGCAGGTCTCGACTCGCTCGACCTCGTCGGCTTCATGCACGAGCTGAAAGAGCTGCTGAAAGACAAGGGCGCGGAGCTGCTGGCGCGCCAGGTAGATATCGGCCTTGTGCTGCGCGTTAGCGTTGCGGAACTGTTCAGCCTCGCAGACCAACTCGATACTGCTCCGGAAGCAGCCATCCTGCATCTGCGCGAATTCCTCGCAGTTTTTCGACAGGAGCAGAACGAACTGGAAGCGCAGATGATGCGCGACGACTGCAAACTCCTCATCGATCCACCCGCTCCCGCACCCGTACCGGCGATTCCGTCGCCGCGCCAGATTCTGCTCACCGGGGGCACCGGCTTCATCGGGCCGTTCCTGATGAAGAGCCTGCTCGAACAGACCGAGGCAACGATCCACGTGCTCGTCCGCGCTTCGGACGAACTGCAGGGCAAGCAGCGTTTGACAGCCGCCATGCAGTCCATGGGACACGTCCCCGCTGACCTGATGGAGATGTTCCACGCGCGTATCGTGCCCGTCTGCGGCGATCTCGGTCAGCCTGCGCTCGGCCTGATGCAGGAGACATGGGACGACCTGACCACCAGGATTGACACCATCTTCCATAACGGCGCGACGGTCAACTACCTCTTCAACTACGACATGATGCGCGACGCCAACGTGCTCGGAACAAACGAAATCCTGCGCATGGCCTTTGAAGGCCGGGCGAAGGAATTCAACTACGTTTCGACGACGTTCATCCACGGCTGGGCCCATAAACCCAGCCTGTTTGAGACCGATTGCAACGCCGAGATGGCGCTGCTGGACTTCGGCTACAGCCAGACCAAGTGGGTCGCGGAACAGGTCGTTTTCGCCGCACAGCGCAAGGGTCTGTCCGTTCGCGTCTTCCGCCCGGCGCTCGTCAGTCCGTCGGTCGAAGGTGGTGGTAACAACTTCGACATCGCCGTCCGCCTCGTCGCCTTCATGGTGAACCACGGCATCGGCGTGGACACGCTCAACCAGGTCAGTTTCGTTCCGGCAGACATCGTCGCAAACAACATCGTCGCGATCTCCATGAACCCCGGCACAGCCAACCTGACCTACCACGTTGTCCGCGACGAGTACTCGAACATGACAGATATCACGCGGCTCATCACCGAGTTCACCGGCCGCCAGTTCGATCACTTCCTGCTGCCTGACTTTGTGCCCGAGCTCATCCGCCGCTGCCGTAAGGAAGACCTGCTCTTCCCGCTGCTCGACTTCCTCG
>JAHFTZ010000145.1 GCA_023265355.1 Terriglobus sp. | reverse complement strand
AGCGACAACCCGCGCAGCGAGAATCCTGCCACCATAGCCGCGGATGTGATGGTCGGTTTGCACGAGACAAAGGCTGCGATCGAAATGGAACTGGACCGGCGTGTGGCTATTCGGCGGGCGATTACCGTCGCGACGAAAGGCGATATCGTCCTGCTCGCCGGGAAGGGGCACGAGCGAGAACAGATATCCTGCCAGGGAAGTATCCTTGTAAGTATTCCTTTTGATGATGTCGTAGAGGCGCGAACTGCTCTGGAAGGCAGGAGTTCCAAAGGCTGAGGGACTGAGCGAACCCTCGGGCAGCTTTTGGCATCAGATTCGTGACTGGCGTTCCTAATTTGATTGCGTTATATCGGTGGTCTACGACCACGTAGGTCTCCGAATTTAAGCGGTGGAGTTTGTGGAGTGAGCTTTTTCAATGGAGAGTGGCCAGCAGAAGCAGTGCTGAAGGTTCGTTCGGCCGCGATCCGGGCGTTGACCTGCGCGCTCGCGCTTGTGCTGGGTACGGCAAGTTCGGTGTTCGCGCAAGACGCTGTGACCTCTCCGTCTTTGGGATCGCCCGCATCTTCGAGCGCACCGGCGGCTCTACCAGGGCAGAGTGCATCTCCTTCGTCTTCAACTCCATCTACGGTGCCTGCTCCTTCCGATGACTCCGCGAAGAGCGAAACTTCGCCCGCAACAGAAGATGCCGGAGCTGTGGCCAGCACGCTCTGGAGCTATAGTGGAGTGCGTGTCGAGAGCATTCAGTTCGATGGCGTGAATTTCGATCCCCAGGATCCCATCCGCGAGATGTTTGCGGTGCATGAGGGCAAGCCTCTGGATCCTATCCAGGTGCGCGCCATGATCCGGCGTTTGTATGCGACGGGACTCTATCGCAGCATCGATGTGCGCGCTGTAAGGCATGGGAGCGGCACAGGGCAGACGGTCACTCTTATTTTTGGAGGGACACCGCGCTACTTCGTGGGTCGCGTGACGATTCGAGGCGTGAGGACGGAGCGCCTGAGCTCGCTTCTGGAGTATTCCACGCAACTGCAACCGGGGACGGCGTTCACCTCTGCGATGGTCGCCACGGGCGAGCAGGGGATCCGGCAGACGCTGTCGACGAACGGATTCTACGAGCCTGTGATTCAATCGCAAACGAAAGCGGACGAGGTTGGCAAGCAGATCGACGTGACCTACACAGTGACGGTCGGCCCTCAGGCTCGGATCGGTGGAGTTGCGTTGACAGGGACAGATATCGGCATCACGCCCGAAGAGTTTCGTAAACGCGGCAAGCTGAAGTACAAGAGCAAAGTGACTCGCGACACCACCAGCAACGCTCTGGCGAAGCTGCGCGCGGGCTACCAGAAGAAGGACCACCTGGAAGCGACGGTCGCGCTGGAGAAGCAGGACTACGTGGCTCCTCGCAAGCAGCTTGACTACACCTTTAATGCTAACCAGGGACCTGAAGTCAAGGTGGTAATCAAGGGGACCAAGATCTCCAGCGCACGTCAGAAAAAACTGTTGCCGATCTATGAAGAGAGCGCCGTCGACAACGATCTTCTAAATGAAGGCGCGCACAATATTCGCGAATTTCTGCAGCGCCAGGGCTACTTCGATGCTGAAGTAAATCCGCATGTGGAAGGCGTGGGAACGCCAAAGCAGACCGTGGTCTTCGATGTAAACGAAGGCAAGAAGTACCGTGTGGTCGCGGTGGACATCTCAGGAAACAAGTACTTTGACACCGATACCATGCGAGAGCGGATGCAGGTCGTCAAGGCAGACGCCTATGTGCGCAACGGCCGTTATTCGCAGACGCTGCTGGAAAACGACGTGGCCTCGATCCAGTCGATCTATCGGGCGAACGGTTTCAGTCGCGTGAAGGTGACCACGGAGACGTTACAGGCGGGCACAAAGGGTAAGCTCGCCCTGATGCGCGTCAATGTGAAGATCGATGAAGGCGAGCAGCAGAAGTTCGGAAGCGCAAAGCTGAGCGGCGTAGATCCTTCTCGTGAGAAGGAAGTTCGCGCCATGATGAACACGGTGGAGGATCAGCCCTTTTCACTGAGCACCGTCTCCGGCGATCGCGACAATATTCTGCAGTATTACCTGGCCAAGGGCTTCGAGCAGGCGAAGGTCGAGGTTAAGCAGGCCTTGCGCGCGGACGACCCTACCCAGACAGATCTTACGTTCGTCATCACGGAGGGCGACGAAGTCTTCGTCGACAAAATCCTCCTTTCGGGCGTGAACCACACACGCCCAAGTGTCGTGAACCGTCAGCTCCTCTTGAAGCCAGGCGATCCTCTGGACCAGAGCGCTCTCGTAGAGATGCAGCGCAAGTATTACGATCTGGCGCTCTTCAACGAAGCGAATGTTGCGGTGCAGAATCCTGAGGGCAAGGCAGATCGCAAGAATGTATTGATCCAGCTGAGCGAAGCGCGCCGCTGGGATGTGACGTATGGCGCAGGTTTTGAAGCGCAGACGGGAACTCCGCAGACCAACTGCCGCGCGCAGGAGTCGCTGGGTGGAACCACCTGCACACCCGAAGGCAGGGCGGGAGCTTCCTTCCGAGTTTCTGCGGACATCACCCTGATCAACCTGCGCGGTACGGACAACTCTTTGCAGCTGCACACGACGTACGGCCTGCTGGAGCGAATCGCGTCAATCACGCTGAATACGCCTCACCTTCTCAGTCACCCGAACTTCATTGGATCGCTCACGGGTGGATACTCCAATGTGCAGAACATCTCTACGTACAAGGCTTCGACCCTTCAGGCGATTGCGCGCGTGACGCAGAAAATTCCGCGCGCCGACACGCTGATCTATGACTTTACGTACCGCCGTGTGAGTGTGGATCAGAACAGCCTTCAGGTCACCGCCAACCTGATTCCTCTTCTCTCACAACCGGTGCGTGTGGGTGGCCCCGGAATCACCTGGTATCACGACACGCGCGGTCCGTCTCCGCTCGATGCGCAGAAGGGAATGTACCTCTCCGTCCAGGATTTCTTCTCGAATTCGAAGTTCGGCTCTCAGGTCAACTTCAATCGGACGGACATTGCTTATTCCACGTACTACACCTGGGGCAAGCGCCGGAAGTATACGTTCGCGCGCAACACCCGTTTTGGATTTGAGGTCGCTTCCGGGACGAATCCCAACGCAGGTACAGCGGCATGTGCAGGCATTCTTCTGACGACCAATGCAAGCTGCAATCCGGTGCCTCTGCCAGAGCGCCTCTATGCTGGCGGCGCATCGTCGCATCGCGGATTTGCCGTAAACTCCGCCGGTCCGCGCGATCTTACGACGGGCTTTCCGGTGGGCGGATCGGCGGTCTTTATCAATACCTTCGAACTGCGTCTGCCCCCACCGGTGCTGCCGATCGTGGGCGACAGCGTGAGCTTTGTGCTCTTCCACGATATGGGAAACGCCTTCCTGCATATCAGCGACATCTGGCCGAGCTTTGGACGATTTAAGCAGCCTAACCGCGAGACATGCTTTCAGGTGACCGGACCTTCGCAGACCGGTACATGCGACTTCGCCTATTTCTCGCACGCTGTCGGTTTGGGCGCGCGGTATAACACGCCGGTGGGCCCCATTCGCGTGGACTTTAGCTACAACATTAATCCGCCGGTTTATCCGATCATCGACGATTACTCGTTGCCGCAGGCAAACCACGCAGTCGGTCGTGGAAGCCACTTCCAGTTCTTCTTCTCGATTGGGCAGAGTTTCTAATGGCGACGCGCTCTTCAATTCGGTTTCTGCTTTTGGCGATGCTGCTGTGCTTCGCCGGCAAAATTGCGCCTGCGCAGACCTCCGCAAAGCCGGTGGACCCGCGCGGCGAATCCATCGATCGCATCATTGCCATTGTGAATGGACAGATCATTTTGCAGAGCGACCTGGATGAAGAGATACGGTTTGCGAAGTTACAACCCTATCGTCTCGGTTTCGGAAAGAATCTACGCGAACAGGCGATGAGCCGTCTCATAGACCGTACGCTGATCCTCCAACAGCAGCAGGGTATGGGACAAACGCCGATCACAGACGCAGAGGTGGATGCGGCCATTGTCGATCTTCGCAAGGATCTGCCAGCCTGCGCCCACGCCTCGTGCGAGACAGACGAGGGCTGGACGAAGTTTCTGGCCGGAGTAGGATTTACCCCCAAAGAAGTACGGGAACGTTGGCGGCTAAGACTGGAAGTACTTCGGTTTATCGAGCAGAGATTTCGCGCAGGGATACGTATCTCCGAAGCGCAGATCGAAGAGTTTTACAAGAACACAATGCTTCCGCAGTACGCCCAGCAGAAGGTACAGCCACCTCCGCTTGAGGCCGTCAGCGCGAGGATCGAGCAGGTGCTTCTGGAGCAGCAGGTAAGCGTGCTTCTGGATCAATGGTTGAAGACGCTGCGAGAACAGGGGTCTGTGCGCATTCTCAAAGACGGGGAGGACGTGCAGTGAGTCTGTTGAATCCAGAGACTGACGAGACCACACCCCCAACACCAAAGCGCCATCGCGGGCTCCGCATTGCCTCTTGGATCGTGGGAAGCCTCTTCGTCCTTTTTTTGCTGATCGTCGGAGGGCTTGCGTGGTACTCGACCACATCGGACTTCGACCGTCGCGTGAGTGCCGTTCTGGTGAAGACGCTGGAGGATGCGACGGGCGGAAAGGTCGACCTGGCCCATACGCGATTTAGCCTGAGGCATCTGGCCGTCGAGGCGGACGGCCTGGTCATCCATGGGCTCGAAGCTCCCGATCAAGCGCCGTATATCGCGGTAGACAAGATTCTTCTGCGCGTGACGATCAAGAACTTTCTCTGGCACGCCGCAGGCAAAGGCGCGATCAAATACATCTCTCTGGATTTCCTGCGCGTTGAGCAGCCGCGTGTTCACCTGATTGTGAACAAGGACGGCACGACCAACCAGCCCGTTCCAAAGACGAAGAGCACAAGCAACGAGCCGGTGCTGGATACTCTTCTCGATCTGCAGGCTCACAAGGTCGAGCTCGTGAACGGCGTAGTGCTCATGAACGATCGCGCCATTCCATTCGATCTCGCAGCGCGCGACCTTGGAGTGTCGTTGCGCTATCTTCCAACGAGCGACCACTACGGTCTGTCGATCGGCATCAGCGACCTGCGCACAAAAATGCAGCAGGCACCCGAGGCGAAGAGCCGCCTGCAGCTCGAAGCTGAGCTTGGCCGCAAGCTCGTTGAACTGAGCAGTCTCACGCTGGATACAGGTACCGACTCTCATCTCGCAATCTCAGGAAAGATTGAGAACTTCGACAAACCGGCATGGGAGGCCGGTATCAAGGGCGATATTGAGATCCCGCAGATCTCCGTGCTCAGTGGCTTTCCTGGTCTCAAGGGTGGCCGCGTCAATCTGAATATCAGCGGACACAGTTGCACGGTCGCACCGGCCGTCGCGCAGAAGCAGCCGAGCTTCTGGCGCAGACGTCACCCGACCGAAAACAAGGCAAGCACGAAGGTGCTTCCGCCGGATCCGGATTGCCAGAAGGGCTACATGTTGGTGGGTTCCGCCAAGTGGCATGACGCCGGATATGACGATGAGGATGTGACGGTGCACGGCGTGAACGGTGGAGCGGAGTTGCGGGTAACGCCAACCGAGCTTTTGTTTCAGGCGCTCACGGCAAATCTGCCTGCGGGCGGAGGAGAGATCGCCGGCGAACTCCGTATCAACAACTGGCTGGGTGAGGTCTCCCAGAATGCCGCGGTGAGTTCTCCTACGATTGCCGCCGGACAGAAGACTGCCAATGCCGCCGCCACCGCGATCAACGCGAAGGAGCCTTTAACTGGATCACGCACCCTGGACAAGGTCGAACGTGCGCACGCCTATCTGACCGTGACTCTGACGAAGGTGAGTCTGCGAACGATCATGGAAGTCACGCGCAATAAGAAGGACCTGGGTCTGGATACGGCTGTTACCGGACCCGTCAAGGTGGAGTGGGGAGGCGCTGTGGCCGACCTTCCCAGTTCTGTAGTCGTGAATGCCCAGTTGAAGTTGGCACCGACCGGAGTGCTGCGCGTGAATGCACAGAACATTCCAGTGACAGGATCGGTGGACGGGGAATATCGCGGCGATCGCGAGGTCGTCAATATCAAACAACTCACGGCGAAGACACCAGCAACGACCGTCTCTGCAACCGGCATTCTCGGCGTGAACAAGGGCGATGCGCTCACGGCGCTCAAGATGGACGCGGACTTCCGCGACCTGGGCGAATTTGATTCTGTTCTGAACTCCATTGGATATGAGGCCAATGGGAAGAAGGGCAGTGCGGCTCTTCCGGTCGTTCTGCACGGGCAAGCGCACTTTGTGGGCACGGCGAGTGGCCCTATTGAAGCTCTGGATATCAAAGGACATCTGGATGCACAGCAGCTTGAAGCGCACCTCGGCTCTGCAGGCGATGTGCTGGTGGATTCCATTGTGGCCGATGCCGAGTACGCCCCCAAGGGCGTTACGGTGGCGAGTTCCACCATTCATCGCGGCACGGCGGTGCTGAATGTTGCGGGAAGTTTTGAGCCGCATCGGATCGTCGGACGGCGTGGAGCGGTGACGTACGCATGGGACAACGACATGCAGCTGGACACGCATGTGC
>JAHFTZ010000144.1 GCA_023265355.1 Terriglobus sp. | reverse complement strand
TGCCGAATCGCTCAAAGAAAAATATGTCGGTGAGATGTCAGCCGGGCAGCAACGCCGCATCATGATCGGGCGAGCCCTCGTAGGGGCAGATACGGACGACGCAGGAAATCGCATGCTGCTGCTTGACGAGCCTTCCAACGCGCTCGATCTCGCTGCACAGCGCGAACTCCGGAATACCATGCGCCGGCTCGCACAGCAGGGAACCGGCCTTATTCTCATCACCCACCATATTGCGGACATCATTCCAGAGATCGACCGCGTCGTCATGATGCGGGATGGACGCATCGTTGCAGACGGAGATAAGAAAACGCTTCTGACAAAAGAGAATCTACGGATACTCTTCGGCATTGACGTCGAACTGCGCGAACGAGAAGGATTTTTTCACGCCTGGTAATTTTGCCAGCCTGATGTAAACCCCCTGGTCAGACGCCCGTCTCATCTCATACGCATGTGCTCGTTCCGGGTATCCGCTCGATGTCTTCCAATGAGCACTCCGCCCGGTTCGACTGGTTTTGTCCTGGGCTGATAACTGACGCCAGGGGCAAAAGGAAGGGCTGGATGGGTGAGCATCCGGCCCTTTCTTCTTTTAACGAGTTTGGCTAGAGCATGTGTAACTTGTTCGGCCAGCTAAAACTAGTTAGCAGCCACATGTTTGAGATTTCATCCCGCAGCGGTTCGAACTCGGTAAACTAGAGGCCGGTAAAATGGTCGTGCCAAGAGAGGTTTATCGATGTGCTTTGGAGGAGTTTGCTGTAGGGGTCATCTTCTGCTGTTGGTGTTGTTCTTTGGACTCTGCGTGGGCTCCATCTCCGGGCAGCAGGTGATCCAGCGAGGCGCCTTCGGCAAACCAGTTCAGGTCCTCGACGACACCAGACAATGGACCACACCACTTCTTGTCGGGACGGATAAGGATGTGGAGATTTATATTCCCGATCTTTCAAACTCAGAGTGGCTGAAGCTCAACTATCGCGACTTTTTTGACCGCGGCTATTACACGATCTCGATGTTCACGTTTTACCGCACGCCCGCTGCATGCCGTCGGAACCAGATCGCGTGGGGGCTTGGAGATAAGGCTCACCTGGATGCCTGCATCGACATCCGGTATCGCGTTCGTACGGCCAAAGTAGTTCCCCAGGAAAAATCCATCACCCTCCTTAGTGCGGCGATGGTCCTGGAGAATGGTGAAGTCGACCAGACAACGATCGAAAACCGGCAAGCCTTCCGTTTCTGGAACCAGTTGGACGCGGACACCCGGGCTGCCGTCGAAAAGACCAACGATCTCGTCAACACTCAGATGAAGAGATATGACGATCGAATGCAGAACGCCCGATGACGGATTTTGGGCTTCAGCCTTCTGCTGAAGCTCTAGTGTTCCGTCCCCGTAAACGCAATCTGTAACGGCACTAGCTCAGGCTGCTTGATCTTGCTTGGGCCCAGCACGGGGACCCGAAGAATTAGCCCGAGCACCATCGCCACTTCGTCGCAGGCGTGCAGATGTGGGCAGTCTCGGTAAGCTACACCATCCGGATGCTGAGTTCGGAATAATTCCGTTGCTCATGTGTTTTCTATACAACATAACGCGCGTTACCCGGTTGGCTCTGGAAAATCTGCCGTTCGCAGCATTGAGAGCAGCCGATCTGAGCAACCTCATTTTGAAGCATGTCTCACACGAATTAGTCTCGAGGATCCGATTATGAGCAAATTAGCATTTACGACCTTCTCTGTTTTCCCTGAACCCAAAGAACACCCGAGTCATGCTACGTTTTGGGAACAAGGACTCCTGGTTTTTTCACAACTCAAAAGTTCATCCGGTTTTAAAGACGCAGCGGCTTTTTTGGACGATCGCATAGTAGTGATGTCTTCGGAGAAGAATAGATCCCGATGGGGAGAAGGTGTTAACCCCAAATTTGTCGGCACCTCACTTGATATTAGTGGGCTACCTAGTGCATTAACCCTGTCGATCTGGGAATCTATCGAGGCTGTCAAGAGTTTTACCTACAGTGGGGCTCACGATACAGCGCTTCATCGACGCAAAGAATGGTTCGTCTCGCCGCAGTGGCCAAATTATGCTATGTGGTGGATTGATGACGAGACTCAACCAACATTTGCGGCGGCGTCGGAGCGGCTGGAAACGTTGCACACTCAAGGGTCGACTTCCTTCGCATTCGACTTCAAAAGACCATTTTCGCGGGACGTCGTAATCGACGATACTGCTGAAGTCAAGAAGGGAAGGCTGGTATGAAGTGTTTCCTCGTTTGTTAGGACAAAGCTTTATTGCCATTTACGCAACGAAGAAACGTACGTCACAGAAGGTGCACGCGGCGGTACTGTCTGCTAGTGTTCCGTACCCGTAAACGCAATCTGTAGCGGTACTAGCTCAGGCTGCTTGATCTTGCTTGGGCCCAGCACGGCGACCCGCGGAATTGGTCCACGCACCATCGCCACCTCGTCGCAGGCGTGCAGACGTGGGCAGCTTTGGCAATCCTTATAGATCTTGTCCGGAAGCGCTGTCCTGTCCATCGTGATGCGGAAGCCGTAGTGGAAGAAGAAATCTGGGATGCGCGTAAAAAGACACACGGATTGAATTCCGTGATCTTCAGCCTCGTCCAGCAATGCTTTTAGTAGGCGCCCACCGGCGCCCTGGCCCTTCGCTTCGGGCTTCACCACGATCGAACGAACCTCGGCGAGGTGCGGCCCGTAGAGATGCAGCGCACCGCACCCGAGAAAGATCCCCGCTTCACTCTCCGCCACATGGAAATCACGCACGTTCTCGCAGATCTCGGCATAGTTGCGGCGGAGGAGTGTTCCGTCGCCCGAAAGAGAATTGACGACTTCGAAGATGTTCGCCGCGTCTTGAAGACGCGCTTTGCGAATACTAGCGGCCATGGTTGTCTACCTTAAGCATCGCATGGACATGCTCGCGCGCGGAAGCCAGAGCTTCACGCACACGCGAAGTCGCCGTTCCGCCGATCACGTCGTGGCAGTCGACCGTTGCGCGAAGCGTAATGAAACCCTGAAAATCCTCACCAAACTCTTCGCCAAACTGCTTCAGCTCCGAGACCGCCAACTCGTTCAACTCGCGTCCGCTGTCCAGGCCGAAGCGAACCGCATGTCCAATCTTTTCATGCGCCGTACGGAAGGGAACACCCTTGTAGACGAGATACGTCGCCGCAGCCATTGCATTCAGATAACCGCCCTGCGCGGCAGCCTCCATGCGGTCAAGGCGGAAGGTCAGAGCGCTGGTGAATGGCGCCAACAAGGGAAGCATGCCGCCCAGCGTTGCCGCCACTTCAAAGGTGGCCTCCTGCGTCTCCTGCATGTCCTTGTTATAGGCCAGTGGAAGTCCCTTCAGGATCATGGAGAGCGTCGTTACCCCACCGAGGAGACGTCCGCTCTTTCCGCGGATCAACTCGGTCAAGTCGGGGTTCTTCTTCTGCGGCATCGCCGAAGAGCCTGTAGAAAACGCCTCAGGCAGATCGAGAAATCCGAACTCCGCCGTGGCATGCAATGTGAGTTCTTCCGCGAAGCGCGAGATGTGCAGGCCAAGCGTGGAAGCCGCCTGCGCGAACTCCAATGCAAAGTCGCGATCGCTCGTTGCGTCCATGCTGTTTGCAGTCGGAGCATCGAAGCCCAACTCCGCAGCGGCAATCGTGCGATCGAGGGCGAGCGTCGCACCTGCAATCGCTCCTGAGCCCAGCGGGCACAGGTTCATGCGCTTGCGTGCATCGGCAAAGCGCGAAGCATCGCGCAGAATCATCTCGACGTAAGCCAGCAGCCAGTGCGCCACGAGAACAGGCTCCGCACGCTGCAGATGGGTATAAGCAGGCATCACCGCGTCGCCCGCACTCTCGGCCAAAGAGACCAGAGCCTCAGCCCAATCTGCGAGATCGCGCAGCGCAGCGTCAATCGCATCCCGCGTGAAGAGCCGCAGATCGGTTGCGATCTGCTCATTCCGGCTGCGCCCCGTGTGCAGCTTCAACGCTAGGGTCCCGATGTGCTTCGTCAGCTCAAGCTCGACGAAGTGATGAATGTCCTCTGCCTGCGGCGTCTCAGCTACGACGACGTCTCCTTTTGCGGCCGATTCCCCTACAAGCGCAAGTCCGCGCAGGATCTCTGCCAGCTCGGCTTCGGTCAAAATGCCAGCGGCAGCAATCATGCGCGCATGCGCTTTACTGGCGGCAATCTCCTGTGGGAGAAGCCGCCAGTCAAACGGAAACGAACGTTGCCACTGTTCAAAGGCCGTGTTCAAGGGCTCGCGAAAGCGGCCCGACCACATCTTCACTTAGCAACCTCTTTCACCTGTTGCAGCATGCGTGCACGCGTCCGCGCGGGCAGACCAAGAATCTTGATGAAACCAGCAGCATCCTTCTGGTCGTAGCTCTCGCCCATGGTGAAGCTCGAAAGATCCGTGGAGTAGAGCGAGAACGGGCTCTGGCGACTGACGACACTCACGTTGCCCTTGTAGAGCGACAGCTTGACGCTGCCCGTGAGGTTCTTCGCACTCTCCGTAAAGAACGCGTCGAGCGACTCGCGCAGCGGCGTAAACCACAGACCGAAATAAACCAGTTCAGCGTATTTCGCCGAAAGCACTTCCTTGTAGTGCGCCACTTCGCGGTCCAGTACCAGCGCTTCAATCTCGCGCAGCGCTGCAACGATGAGCGTGCCACCGGGAGTCTCATAGGCTCCACGGCTCTTCATGCCAACGTGGCGGTTCTCTACCAGGTCGATCCGTCCCACACCGTTGCGTGCGCCGATCTCATTCAGCAGTTCGACGATCTGCACCGGGGTGAGTCTCTGTCCATTGATCGAAACAGGTGCACCCTGCTGAAAGCCGATCTCGACCAACTCCTCGCGGTCAGGGGCGTCCTGAGGCGACTTCGTCATCGTCCACGTCGTTGGGAGGGGAGCGTTCATGACGCTCTCCAGTTCACCGCCTTCGTGCGAGACGTGCCAGAGGTTACGGTCACGCGAATGAATCTTTGTGCGGCTCGCTTCGACGGGAATGCCACGTGCCGCAGCATAGTCGATGCACTCTTCGCGCGAGGTCAGATTCCACTCACGCCACGGTGCGATCACTTTGAGGTTAGGGGCCAGCGCTTGAAACGCGTGCTCGAAGCTGACCTGATCGTTTCCCTTGCCCGTGCAACCGTGGGCAAGGGCCGTAGCGCCCTCGGCGAGAGCTACTTCCACCTGATGCTTCGCGATAACAGGCCGCGCGATGGACGTACCGAGCAGGTACTTGTGTTCATAGACCGCGCCCGCACGAACGGTAGGCCAGACATAGTCGGTGACAAACTCTTCGCGGAGGTCTTTCACGATGGCCTTCTTCGCGCCAGTGGCGTAAGCCTTTTTCACGACGGCATCGATGTCTTCGCCCTGGCCTACGTCTGCGATGTACGCAATGACGTCATAGCCATAGTTCTCATTGAGCCACGGAATGATGATCGAAGTATCCAGACCACCCGAATATGCAAGAACAACCTTCTCCGCCATAACTACTCCTTCAGAAATTCAATCTTGTTCGTAAAAATCGGGCTGCGTGATTACGCCAACGTGGTGCGCTTCTTGCCATCCGGTCCGCGCTTCCGTTGGATACGCTTCGCTCCGCCCAGCAGCATAAGCATTAGAGCCTTCTGCGCATGCAGACGATTCTCCGCCTGGTCGAAGATCACGGCCTGCGGTGAGTCCATCACTGCATCCGTTACCTCAGCCCCGCGGTGCGCAGGCAGGCAGTGCATGAACACCGCATGCTCGGAGGCTTGCGCCATAAGTGCTTCGTTGACCTGATAGGGCTTGAAGATGGGTGCACGCTTGGTCGCCTCATGCTCCTGGCCCATCGAGATGCAGACGTCTGTATAGACAGCATCGGCCCCGGTAGCGGCCTTCATCGCATCATGTGTGAGTTGCAGGCTTCCGCCCGTCTCCTCACAGATCGCGATCGCCTTGTGAATGATCTCGAGCTCTGGCTCGTAGTTCTTCGGCGTCGCCACGGTGCAATGGGCACCCAGCAGAGCGCCAGCCAGAATCAAGGAATGGCAGACGTTGTTGCCGTCGCCGACGTAGGTGAACTTCAGGCCTTCGCACGATCCGAACTTTTCTTCGAGCGTGAAGAAATCCGCAATCGCCTGGCAGGGATGCTCGTAGTCCGAGAGTGCGTTGATAACCGGCACCTTGCTCGCTGCGGCCATCTCGAGAACGGTGTCGTGAGAGTAAGTGCGCAGCACGATGACGTTCATCCAGCGCTCAAGATTGTGCGCCATATCGCCCAGCGATTCGCGTTCGCCCAGAGGCGATTGCGTCTGGTCGACAAAGATCGCATTGCCGCCGCAGGTGTTCATCGCGGCTTCAAATGTGAGTCGCGTACGCAGCGAAGCCTTCTCGAAGATCAGCACCATCTGCTGCGCATCCAGGGCGTGACGAAAGTCTTCCGGATGAGCCTTTACCGCGTGCGCAAGCTCCATGATCGCGGCCAGCTCCTGCACGGAGAGGTCGGCGATGGAGCACAGATCGCGCCCGCGCAGCTGTTTCGCAGCTTCTGTAAAAGCGGCATCGGACTGTATGCCGAGGGCGGCGCTCGATTTAGATCCCATCATGCTCTTTCCTA
>JAHFTZ010000143.1 GCA_023265355.1 Terriglobus sp. | reverse complement strand
CGCTTCGTCTTCACTCGTTTCCGCACAGAAGAAAGATGGCGACCATGATGCCGCAAGCTATGCCTTCTGTCCTAATGGAAGCCACATGGCACTGTGGGACGATCAGGCGGTCTACTTCAAGCAGCTTCTGGCCTTCCCGCACAGCGTGTAGGCTTCAGGCGCTCGATGGAATTGGCTGGAGGCAATCATCGATAAATAAAGGTTTGTCGGGAATGAGTGGGTGCGCATCATGGCCCGAAGGGATTGGGCGCTAGTTGCCTCTCCTCGCGCATTCCTTTTGCAATTTCCTTGGGGAGATAGGTATCGGCAGCAGCCTGTGCTCGCGGATCGTCGAAATAGACCAGAGCGGTTGCAAGGTTTACTCTCATGTCCGTTGGAGCGTTCTTGCAGGCTTCAATGAGGAGTGGAATTGAGTCTTTGTCTTTTACCAAAGCCAGCCCCTTGGCGGCCATCGATTCGATAAAGTAATTGCGAGATTTAAGAGCGCGTCGGAGCAGAGGCGTTCCTCTTGGATCTCCAGTACTGGCAAAAATCACCAAAGTAATAGGTAGACCGTAGACCGCGTCTTGCGCTGCCGTGTCGGCAGGCACCTTATGGGCATCTGCCCAAGCGATGAAGGCAGGTGAATATTCTCCTGGCTTGCCTATGAGCTTTCCTTCTGGACTGAGAATCAGCGGGAACGGAGCGTCATTGTCCACTGCGGGAGTCGCGAATTCCACTAGAAAATTCCAATAGGAGTCGTCTTTAACTCCCAATCTCAATAAAGCGCTTGCAAGCCTCCCTTTGTTGGTTGCATCCGCAGATTGAGCAAATTGAGCTTTTAAAACCGGAATTGCCTGGACCGCCTTCGATCGCACAACATCTTCGATATCAGGTGGGCCGTAATCTCCATTTCTAATCCTTTCAATATTGACGGCAATATCGCGAGATTGATTTTGGAGAGATTGACCCTCGACTAATTTCAGAGGCATACACCAGAGCGGCTTTACGGCAAACAACAGCAACACAAAGCATATTCGTTGGATTTGATCAGGACATATTTCTTTGCAAGAAGTCATAAGGCTCATGTATTCACTTCCTGGGAGTATCCTCGCAAACCATGGAGGCAAATGCCAGGTAGATTGACCTTACACTTAGTCCATCGAAGGCCGGACTAAAGACCGGAGCTTCTTTATAGGGAATGAAGGATATTCGAATCGGAAGAGGAGCCGCGTTTATCCTATGTACAGAGGCCGGGAGAGACGGTTATCTTTCTTCTTCTGGGCCCTTCGAATCTCAACGCGTGGGACGCGTAGATGTAGTTCCTCGCAGAACGCGGTGATTGCGCTGTGAAGCGCAACGCCGCGGCCAGTGGGTGGCCTGTTCTTCAGGACACTTGCTCAAACTCGGAAAGGAACAATCATGTCGAACACAGCTGAACTTGTCGCTCGCCAAAAGGCTCCGTTAGCTACACCTTCGGATATCGACGCACAATCGGTGAAGGACATCACCGGAGCTCTGAACGCTCTGCTGGCCGATGTCTTCGCCCTTTACCTCAAGACCAAGAACTTCCATTGGCATATGAGCGGACCGCACTTCCGTGACTACCATCTCCTGCTCGACGATCACGGCGACCAGCTCTTTGCGATGACCGATGACATCGCGGAGCGCGTACGCAAGATCGGTGGAACGACGATTCGTTCGATCGGGGAAATCGCACGTCTGCAGCGCATTGCCGACAACGATGCAAACTACGTGACGCCGAAGGACATGCTGAGCGAGTTGCATGAGGATGAGAAGGCGCTTGTTCTGAGCATGCGCGCTGCTCATGTGCTCTGCGACGAAGCGGAGGATGTAGCAACGGCGAGCCTTCTGGAAAACTGGATCGACCAATCGCAGCGTCGTGGCTGGTTCCTCTTCGAATCGACACGCGCCTAAGACACGCACGCCTGCATGAGTTTAGTCCTTGTGCAGGCGTACGTTTACGTGCTCGGGAGTGCGGCGGGGCGGGTAGACGGTACACTGGAACAATGCCGCCGATCATCAACGCTCAGTCACTGAGCAAGCGTTTTGGAGCGAAGCCGCTCTTTGAAGATATTTCGTTCACCATCAATGATGGCGACCGCATCGGCCTGATTGGGCCGAACGGCGCTGGAAAATCCACGTTGCTGGCGATTCTTGCCGGACGCGAAGACACAGACACTGGTGAAGTAGCGATGCGGAAGCGCGCGCGTGTGGGCTATGTCGTGCAGAACTCCGAGTTTGCGCCGGGACAGTCGATTCGCCACGTGTTGGAGCGGGCTTTGCACTCTGCGGGTGTGCCGGAGGGCGAGCGGGAGCAGAGGCTCCGCGAGACGCTGGGACGTACAGGTTTTGTCGACGAGAACGCCGAGGCGTCAAAGCTCTCCGGCGGTTGGCGCAAGCGCCTCGCGATCGCCGAGGGCGCTGTGACTGGCCCCGATGTTCTGCTGCTGGATGAACCGACGAACCATCTCGATCTGGGCGGTATTCACTGGCTGGAAGAGCTTTTGTCGCAGGCTCCTTTTGCGTGCGTGATTATCTCGCATGATCGTTACTTCCTTGAAGAAGTGGCGAACGAGACGATGGAGTTGAACCGCGTCTATGCGGGCGGCGCGCTGCGCGTGAAGGGCAAGTATTCAAAGTTTTTGGAAGAGCGCGAGCTTTATCTGGAGGCGCAGACGAAGCAGCAGGATGCGCTGAAGAATCGCGTGAAGACCGAGGTGGAGTGGCTGCGCCGCGGACCCAAGGCTCGAACGACGAAGAGCAAGGCGCGTATCGATTCGGCGCACGAGATGATGGGGCAGTTGGCTGAGGTGAATCAGCGTACGAAGACCACGTCTGCGGGCATTGATTTCACGGCGACGGATCGACAGACGAAGCGGCTGGTTGAGATGGAAGACGTTGGTTGCGTTCTGGGCGAGCGGACGATTCTGAACAAGCTGGACTTTGTGATGACGGCGGGGATGCGTCTGGGGCTGGTGGGACCAAATGGCTCCGGCAAGACCACGCTGCTCAAGCTGCTGACGGGCGAACTGGAGCCGACGCGCGGAACGATCAAGCGCGCGCAGATGCTGCGAACGGTTTACTTCTCTCAGAACCGCGAGATCGACACGAGCCTGACGCTGCGTCGTGCGCTGGCGCCTGAGGGCGACTCCGTGGTGCATAACGGCAACGTGATTCACGTGGCGAGCTGGGCTTCGCGGTTTCTGTTTACGGGCGAGCAGTTGAACCAGCCGGTGGAGCGTTTGAGCGGTGGCGAGCGGGCGCGTGTATTGATCGCTCGGCTGATGCTGCAGCCTGCCGATCTGCTGCTGATGGACGAGCCGACAAACGATCTCGACATCCCGACGCTGGAGATCCTGGAGGCGAGCCTCCTGGAGTATCCCGGAGCGCTTGTCCTTGTAACGCATGATCGCTACATGCTGGATCGCGTGAGTACGACGGTGCTTGGCCTGGACGGCAAGGGTGCGACGGAGCGGTTTGCGGACTTTGCTCAGTGGGAAGAGTGGATGGTGGCGCGAGACGGCGATCTGAGCGAAGAACTCTTGAGCGTTGGCCCGCGCACTGCCGAGGTGAAGAGCAAGGCGACCAAGAAGAAGCTCTCGTACCTCGACCAGCGCGATTGGGATTCCATCGAGAAGCGCGTGGAAGAGGCCGAGGCGCGGTTGAATGCGGCGCATGACAAGCTGGAGGACTCGGCGGTGACTTCGGATGCGGTAAAGCTACAGGCGGCGCTGGATGAGCAGGCAAGCGCGCAGGACGCGATGGATGCCCTGTATGCGCGCTGGGCTGAGCTGGCGGAGAAGGCCGGGTAATTTCGGTTGCTGAAAGGCCCTCGCGTTTGCGAGGGCCTTTTTGTTTATGCGGCGAAGGGTTCGTCTGCAGACGGCCCGTAGAGGCCGGGGACGGGGAGGTCCTGCAGGCGGAGGTAGACGCCGAGCTGGGCCCGGTGATGAACGAGGTGGTTGAGAAACATGGTGCGATAGAGGAGCATCTTTGGTGCGGCCACGACGACCTTGTCGCCGAAGCGCATGGTCCAGGTCTGCTGGAGGTCTTCGTCGGACATGGAGGCGAGTCGCGTACCGAGGCGGGTGCTGCTCTCCTGAAGGCCATCGAGGAGATCCTGGCGGTCCCTGAAGGTGAAGTCGGGCCACTGGTGCGTGGCTAGGTCTATCCCTTCGGTGTCGAGGATCATGCGGCCGAAGTCGCAGAGCCGCGCGACATGCACGGACAGGCGACCGCAGGGCATGGATTTGTTGTGAGGCTTGTAGAGGCCTGAGGTGTCCGGGATTTTTTCGAGGGTGCGGCGGGTGTTGGCGATCTCGGATTCGAAGTCAAGCAGAAGAACGTCAGCGATGTTCATGTGCGTGGGCTCGTGAAGGGGATTGGCGGAGGGATAGCAGATCCCTCCGCTTTGCTGCGGGATGACAAAAGTAAAGGAGTTCTAAAGGCCGGTAACGTTGTATCCGCAGTCGACGAAGGTTACTTCGCCGGTGATGCCGCTGGCAAGGTCGGAGGCGAGGAAGAGCGAGGCGTTGCCGACTTCGGCGGTCTCCACGTTGCGGTGAAGCGGTGCGCGCTCTTCCACGGCGTTGAGGATTTTGGTGAAGTCGCCGATGCCGCGTGCAGCGAGCGTCTTGATGGGGCCTGCGGAGATGGCGTTCACGCGGATCTTCTTGCTGCCGAGAGAGGCGGCGAGGTAGCGCACCGTGGCTTCCAGGGCGGCCTTGGCGACGCCCATGGCGTTGTAGTTGGGGAAGACCTTGGTGGAGCCGTAGTAGGTCAGCGTGAGGATTGAACCGCCGTCCGTCATGAGCGGTGCGGCTACGCGCGCGACGGCGATCAGCGAGTAGGCGCTGACGTCGAGGGCAATGCGGAAGTCTTCGCGTTTCGTTTCGAGGAAGTCGTTCTTGATGGCGTCAGCGGGTGCGAAGGCGACGGAGTGAACGATGATATCCAGCTTGCCATAGGTGGCCTTGAGCTGCTCGAAGACGTTGTCGATTTCGGCGTCGACGGAGACGTCGCACTGGAAGGCCTTGGCGTCGTTGAGCTCCGGCAGGAGCGCTTCGGCTTCTCGTGCGAGGCGTTCGCTCTGGTAGCAGATGGCGACGCGCGCGCCAGCTTCATTGAGCTTCTGGGCAATGGACCAGGCGATGGAGCGCTTGTTGGCGAGGCCGAAGACGACGGCGACTTTTCCTTTAAGATCGATCATGGTTTCTCTGATTCCTTCCGGCTGATTCCGTCTGTCAGGATACCAGCCAGTCGTACTGCTCGTCCGTGATGGGAACTACGGAGAGTCGGAACTGACGGAAGAGGATGGAGTCGGTAAAGACGCCTGCGGCCTTGATGTCGGCGAGGGACTTCGGAGTTTTGAGGGCCTTGACCGGTTTGATGATGACCTTTGGATCTTTGGGATTGCTGGCGTCTACGCTGACGACTTTCGCCGTACCGACGGCTTCTTTGCCGATGTTGGAGTGGTAGATGACGAGCTTTTCGCCTTTTTTCATCCCTCGGAGGTACAGGAGGGCCTGGTTGTTGGCGATGCCGTCCCACGTGGTTTCGCCGTCGCGGAGGAGGTCGTCGAAGGAGTATTTATTTGGTTCTGTCTTGAGAAGAAAAGGCATGGAGTGAGTTTATCGTTTTGGCGGTGTGGTTTTACGGTCGCCTCGAATTCTGAGACAAGTAACAGCAGATCCCTCCGCTACGCTGCGGGATGACAAAGAGTGCATGGTTACCTTTTGTCATCCCGCAGCGCAGGGAGTTGCTTCTGTTCTTATGAGCTTTGGGTGTCGGCGATGAGTTCGAGCACGTCCATATCCTCTTCGGAGAGGGTGATGTTCCGGGCAGAGACGTTTTCTTCCAGATGGGCGACGGAGGAGGTGCCGGGTATGGGCACCATTACGGGCGAGTGTTGCAGAAGCCAGGCGAGGGAGATCTGGCTGAGGGTCATGTTGCGCTCGTGGGCGAAGCTGTCGAGCGCGCCTCCGGGTTTGGCGAGTGAGCCCGCCGCCACGGGATACCAGGGGATGAAGGCGATGTTGTTCTGAGTGCAGTAGTCGAGGACGGCTTCGTGCTTGCGTTCGGTGAGGTTGTACTTGTTCTGCACGCTGACGATAGGAACGATGGTGCGGGCGTGCTCGATCTGTTCGACGGTGACTTCGGAGAGTCCGATATGGCGGATCTTGCCCTGCTTCTGGAGTTGGGCGAGTTTGCCGAGGGATTTTTCCGCAGGCACCTTGGGGTCGATGCGGTGCAGTTGATAGAGGTCAATGCGGTCGATCTTAAGACGGCGAAGACTCATCTCCACGCATTGGTGGAGATACTCCGGGCGTCCGCAGGGAGCGGCTTTCGCAGGTCCCTGGCGCGTGATACCGCCCTTGGTGGCGATGATCAGATCTTTTGCGTAGGGATGAAGCGCCTCAGCAATAAGCTCTTCCGCGATGTTGGGACCATAGGCGTCTGCTGTGTCGAGGAAGTTGACGCCGAGTTCGAGGGCGCGATGCAGGACTTTATGCGCCTCTTCGCGGGAGCGGAGTTCGCCCCACGCTCCATCGCCCACGAGGCGCATGGTGCCGTAGCCGAGTCGTTGAATGGGGAGGTCGCC
>JAHFTZ010000142.1:1425-6619 GCA_023265355.1 Terriglobus sp. | reverse complement strand
AGTTGAATGAGAACGGTACATAAAGCCTTTTAAATTACGTTAACTTTATCGCATACTCATAGTATGCTTGCACCGTCAGAAGTTGCATCAGGTGTAAGGGGGACTATGCGTTATCGCCAGCTAGGATCAACTGGTCTCGACGTGTCGGTGATCGGTTTTGGCGCTTCTCCTCTGGGGAATGTCTTCGGTCACGTAGATCCTCTGGCTTCCAGCCGAGCCGTCGCTGCGGCTATCGAACTCGGCGTGAACCTCTTTGACGTCTCACCCTACTATGGGCTGACCATGGCTGAGGAACGGCTTGGCGATGCGCTTGCGCAACGGCGTAACAACGTCATCCTTGGCACCAAATGCGGACGCTATGGTGCGGAGATCTTCGACTTCTCTGCACAGGGCATAACGCGCGAGTTCGAAAACTCACTGCGTAGGCTCCGCACCGACTACGTAGACATCCTGCAGGCGCATGACATCGAGTTCGGCGACATGCACCAAATTATTTATGAAACGGTACCGGCCATGCAGCGGCTCAAAGAGCAGGGCAAGGTCCGCTTTATTGGCCTGACAGGCTATTGGCCGGGGCTTCTCGCACGCGTCGCTCGGGAATCCGGCGTGGACTGTGTTTTGAACTACTGCCATGCCAATCTCTTCGTCGATGACATGGATCTGGAACTGGCTCCCGTCGTGCAACAATCAGGCATCGGCCTGTTGAACGCCTCCCCCTTTCACATGGGCCTTCTAACAGGAGGGCCTGTGCCAGCCTGGCACCCCGCCCCGCACTGTGTGCGCGAAGCTGCGGTGGCGGCACGCCTTGCCTGTCAGGGTTATGGCGTGAACCCCGGCACCTTGGGCCTTTCCTTCTGCCTGAAGCACGACGTAGTTGCGTCTACACTGGTCGGCATCAGCAGCGAGGCGGAGATGGAAGCGGCATGTGCCGCCCTGGACTGGACGCCACCGGAACCACTTCTGCAAGCTATTCGCACCATCGTGGAGCCGGTGCAGAACATTCTGTGGCCCTCCGGCCGTGAAATCAACCAGGATGCGTCCGCCATCGCAAGGAGGACCTGCGATGTACCGGATTGATGCGCAACATCATCTCTGGCGCTGCAACTCCTCCGAATATGAGTGGCTCGAAGGCGATCTCGCCATGTTTCGCCGCGATTTTGTTCCGGAGGATCTGGCGCACGCTACGCAGGGAACTGGCGTAAGCGGTACGGTGGCCGTGCAGTCGCGCCAATCCGTGCAGGAGACAGCGTGGCTGCTCCAGCTTGCGGAATCAACTCCTCTCATTCTGGGTGTTGTGGGTTGGCTACCGCTGTGCGCGCCAGACTTTCCCAGTTTTTTGGGAGATTACTGCATTCTCAAAGGCCTGCGTCATGTGGTGCAGGCCGAAGCTCAAGGCTTCCTGGACGACGTCGCTTTCAACAGTGGAATTCGTACATTACAGGGAACCGGGCTCGCCTACGAT
The DNA here is from genome assembly GCA_023265355.1 of Terriglobus sp. Classification (GTDB taxonomy): domain Bacteria; phylum Acidobacteriota; class Terriglobia; order Terriglobales; family Acidobacteriaceae; genus Terriglobus. Next base: position 5,157 of record JAHFTZ010000142.1, on the reverse strand, counting down.
CTCCTGATCTTTAAGCGCCAACTACAAGAAACAACACGCTTCGTGGATCGGCACCCGAAGCAGGTTTTCGTGCTTGACCATATCGCCAAACCCCGCGTTGCCGCCGCCGAATTGCGGCCCTGGGCCGAGAGTATTCGCCAACTGGCAGAACGCGAGAACGTCTTCTGCAAGATCTCCGGTATGGTCACCGAGGCCGATCCGAAGCAGTGGACCCCCGCTCAGTTGAAACCCTACTTCGACACCGTACTGGAAGCCTTCATCCCCGCCCGCCCGATGGCCGGGTCGGATTGGCCCGTGCTCTGCGCCGGTTGCACCTACCATCGCTGGTGGACGGTTCTGGCGCAGTGGGTGGATCCACTCTCCCAGGACGAGCAGGCAGACATCCTGGGCTGCACTGCCATCAGGGCCTACCACCTCGATGCGCCCACACCTTCTGCGCAAAACCACACGGGAGTTCTTGCATGAAAGCCATTACGCTGACCGGTCCCGGCCAAGTCCACCTCACCGACATCCCGCAACCTGAACGGCACACCGGAGACCTGCTTCTGCATGTCAATCTCGTAGGTCTCTGCGGGACAGACCTCAACAGTTATCGCGGTAAAAACCCCTTGGTCACCTATCCGCGTGTCATCGGCCATGAGATAGCAGCGACGGTACTCGAAGGCACCGAGGCCATCCCCGCCGGCACCCGAGTTGCGGTCTCGCCGTACACCAACTGCGGCCAATGCGCCGCCTGCCGTCGCGGTCGCGTCAACGCCTGCCAATTTAATGAAACGTTAGGCGTACAACGCGATGGCGCCATGACGGAGTTGCTGACCGTACCGGAAGCAAAGGTGTATCCGTCGTCACTGTCTCTCAAGGAGCTGTGCCTGGTCGAGCCATTGACGGTGGGAATGCATGCCGTCTCACGCGCACGCGTAACGGCCCAGGATGTGGTGGCCGTGTATGGCTGCGGCGGCGTGGGTCTCGGGGCGATCGCCGGCTCCGCTTTCCGCGGTGCGGCAACGATCGCGATCGATCTCGACGACGACAAGCTCGAAACCGCGAGGGCAACTGGTGCGACGCACCTGATTCACTCTCGCCGTGAATCCGTTCACAAACGGCTGCAGGAGATTACAAACGGCTCGGGCCCTGATGTCGTCATCGAGGCCATCGGCCTTCCGGAAACCTTTCGCAGTGCCGTCGAAGAGGTTGCGTTCACTGGGCGCGTCGTGTACATCGGGTATGCCAAGGAACCCGTGAGTTATGAAACCAGGCTCTTTGTCCAGAAGGAACTCGACATTATGGGTTCCCGCAATGCCTTGCCGCAGGACTTCCGCGAGGTCATCAGCCTACTTGAAGCCGGTACATTTCCGGTAGATCGTGCCGTGTCCGCGATCGTTTCCCTCGAGGATGCGCCCGCCGCGTTGGCGCGGTGGTCAGAGAACCCGGCCAGCTTCACCAAGATCATGGTCGCACTCTAGCCGCGACCGGCAGCACAAATCATCTATGTTCGCTTCCTCTTCTACCGCCACCACCCGCCGCGAAGCCTTGCTGCTGCCACCTGGCGCCGTCGGTACACCACTGATGGGTTTTCTTGCAGAGCGAACACACAGCACCGCCCTGTCCTATTGTTTGCCCCTGTTCGGATACGTGATTGTTGGAGTTCTTCTCGATATACATGAGTGGCTACACGCGGCGTCGCATGAGCCTATCGGATCCCACAATTTAGCAACGCGCGTTTGCAGCGCCTGTTTTGCAAGTAAATAGATGGTGCACGACAGTCGTACTGGAGGAACAACAAGTGAATGGATCGATGCAGCTTCCGAAGTACTCGATTGGGGCCGGTGATCGCTTCGCTCACGAAGCGGAGGCGCAACTGGAAGCCTGTCTGCAAGCAGCCGAACAAGGGGTCGACGTGATCCCTGTCTGGAATAAATCAAATCGCGTTGGCTCTCTTGACTGCTCTTTTGGTTCTGAACCACGGCGACAACTCTTCGTGAGGCAGTAATGAAACCTTCAGAAATTATTCTTATGGCGTTGGTCTGTGCCGGTAGCACTGCAATCGCGCAAAATAAACCGGCTTATCTCGATCCCAGTCTTCCCGCCGAACAACGCGCAGCGGACCTTGTCAAGCGTATGACGCTGGACGAGAAGGCCAGCCAGCTTGTCAATCAGGCGCGCGCCATTCCAAGACTAGGAATTCCTGCCTATGACTGGTGGAGCGAGGCGCTCCATGGAGTCGCCCGTGACGGCACTACCGAGTTCCCGGAACCGGTCGGTCTTGGAGCGACCTTTGATCCTCCGTTAATTTACAACATGGCCGCCGCAATCGGCACGGAAGGTCGCGTCCTGCATGCGCGCATCGCGAAGGCAAATGGAGGTGCAAGCGCTATCTTCGAGGGTCTGGATTTCTGGGCACCCAACATCAACATCTTTCGCGACCCGCGCTGGGGTCGCGGGCAGGAAACCTACGGCGAAGACCCTTTTCTGACGGCTCAGATGGGAAAGGCGTACGTCACAGGCATGCAGGGCAACGACCCCAAGTATTACCGGGCGATCTCCACGCCCAAACACTATGCGGTACACAGCGGACCTGAATCGACGCGTCACACGGCCGATGTGATCGTCAGTAAGCATGATGAAGTCGATACCTACCTGCCTGCGTTCCGCGCAGCGGTCACCGAAGCCAAAGCCGGTTCTGTGATGTGCGCTTATAACAACATCAACGGCCAACCCGCCTGTGCGAACGACTTCCTTCTTCAAGATCAGCTACGCGACAGGTGGGCTTTCAAAGGCTATGTCGTCTCCGACTGCGGCGCGGTCGTGGATATCTATCGTACGCACAAGTACAAGGCCAATCAGCCCGAGGCTTCCGGTGCCAGCCTGCACAGCGGCATGGACAACGAATGCGTCGACTTCACCTTCAAGGTGAAGGACGACCACGACTACCGCCCCTATCTCGATGCCGTTAAGCAGGGTTCGCTCAAGGAGAGCGATATCGATACCTCGGTTACTCGTCTTTTCAATGCGAGAATGAAACTCGGCATGTTCGATCCTCCGGATATGGTGCCCTACAGTAGGATTGACGACCATGAACTAAACAGTCCCGCTCATCGCGAGATGGCACGCAAGTTGGCCGATGAGTCCATGGTCTTGCTGAAGAACGATGGTACGCTGCCCTTGAAGACCTCCGGCCTCAAGATCGCCGTGATCGGTCCTCTCGCAAACTCCACCAAAGTGCTGCTTGGCAACTACAACGGCAAACCCACCCATACTGTCTCCATCCTCGAAGGTCTCCATAAGGAGTTCGCCGACAGTAGTATCCAGTATGTTCCCGGCACCATGTTCCTGAGCCATGCCGCCGACTCCGTACCGGCCTCGGCTCTCACCACCGACGGCAAACCGGGTGTCACCGTCAGCTTTTCCAAGCTAGACATGAGCGACATGAATCACGTCTCCGGCACAAAGCCCGTCGCGCAAAGCACCGTCCTAACGGTGGACGCGAGCGCCCAACCCTTTCCCGCTTCGGTCGCACAGGTGCGTCCGCTGGCCGTGCATTGGGATGGTTCCCTCACCGCTCCAGACTCCGTCGACTACAATCTCGGACTAAAGGCGAATGGCTTCTTCAGCGTACAGGTCGACGGTAAGGACGTTACCTCCTCTTATGGAGGAGATCCGAACGAAGCCAAACTCGGCCGCGTTCATCTTGAAGCGGGTAAAGCCGTGCAACTCCACGTCGAGTACACGCCG
>JAHFTZ010000142.1:0-1415 GCA_023265355.1 Terriglobus sp. | reverse complement strand
CTCGTGTGGGCCAAGGTAGATCTGCGTCCTCAACCGCGGGCGATTGAAGCCGCTAGAAACGCCGATGTTGTTATCGCTGTCCTCGGCATCTCTAGCGAGCTTGAAGGCGAAGAGATGCAGGTGAGCGAGCCCGGGTTTAAAGGCGGCGACCGCACCAGCATCGATCTCCCCAAACCCGAAGAAGACATCTTAGAAGCCCTGAAGCAAACAGGTAAGCCAGTTGTCCTCGTCATGACGAATGGCAGCGCGCTTGCCGTCAATTGGGCCAGCCAGCATGTGAACTCCATCCTTGACGCCTGGTATCCGGGCGAAGAGGGCGGAACCTCTGTGGCAGAGACGCTTTCCGGCAAAAACAACCCCGCCGGTCGGCTTCCTGTCACCTTCTACACCGGCGTGGATCAACTGCCACCTTTCGAGGACTACGCAATGAAAGGTCGCACCTACCGGTACTTCGAAGGCAAGCCACTCTATCCGTTCGGTTACGGCCTCAGCTACACCACCTTTTCGTACACGGGGCTGAAGTTGCCAGAATCCTCGATCGCGGCAGGCGCTCCACTGAACGCCGAGGTGACCGTAACCAATAGCGGCAGCCGGGCAGGCGATGAAGTTGCCCAGCTCTATCTCACCTTCCCTGAAGTGCTGGGCGCACCACGGCGTGCCTTGCGCGGCTTTGAACGGGTGCACCTGACTCCAGGCCAGTCCCAGACCGTGCACTTTGAGCTGAAGCCCCGCGATCTGAGCATGGTCAGCGAAGCCGGCGACCCCATTATCCCGGAGGGCAAATATCTTATCTCCGTTGGCGGCGGCCAACCTGGTACAGGCGCTCCAGCCGTTGCAGGGAGCATTCGGATCAAAGGTTCCATAAAACTTCCGGAGTAACCGCAATCTACTCAGGGATCTCATCAAAGCTGATTGAAACAAAATCAAATACTTCAACAGAGCCGGAGGATCCTCCTCTGGCTCTATTCTTTGCAGAAAGCGAAACTCTGTACCGGACCTGCAGGACTGACCCGCCTTGGCATACCGCATCATGAAGTTGCCCCAACACGGGATGTATATTCCCAATATGGCAACTACGATGAAAGATATCGCGGATCACCTTGGGCTTTCTGTGGTGACGGTTTCCAAGGTGCTGCGGGATCATCCGGATATCAGTGAGGGAACTCGCGAGCGCGTCCTGCGGTATGTGAAAGAAGTAAACTATGAGCCCAGTATCGTGGCCCGCAGTCTTGTTACGGGCCGCAGCTTCCTTGTCGGCTTAATCGTTCCCGATTTGCTTCACCCCTTCTTTGCCGAAGTCGCCAAAGAGCTATCAAGTACCATCCGCAGCAAAGGCTACTCTCTCATTGTCTCTTCTTCTGAAGAAGATGCCGATATTGAGCAGCGCGAGATCCGTCATCTGCGCGCCAGGCGGC
>JAHFTZ010000141.1 GCA_023265355.1 Terriglobus sp. | reverse complement strand
TCTACTCTTGTCGACGATGCCGCGCCCGGGCTGCAGCGGAGCCTCGTTGATAAGAACGCCGTTGATGAAGACGCGAAGGGCAGATCCTTCGGCGACCGCGCTCGCGTTGTAGCGATAGCTCATATGCAGCGGCAGATTCTGTCTTTCGCCAAAGTAAAGGTCGGGCGGAACGCGGAAGTAGGCGGGCAGAGGCTTTGAACCGTCGCCCTGCATGTCAGCCTGCGAGCTGTAGTTCCACAGCGAAACGAGCCGGTCGGTCGGCATCCAGCGTGGAGCGTCATCGACCTTACGCGCTTCGGGAAGAGAGAAGCTGGAAAAACTGAGGTTATCGCCTTGAGGCAGGGCCCCACCGGTGGCCGACAGAACACCGCCTTTGCGCATAGCCAGCGATCGCGCCACGTTGAGAATCTCGTCGTCACTGTCTCCCGAGAGAATCAGCGCACTGCCCGACGGGTCGGAGGGGTTGGTTTTGATGGCCAGCGTCGCCCCACTGGGTAGACCGAGCGAGCTGCCCCGCTTGCTCGCAAAGATCACAACATTACCGCGTGGGATCTCTCCTACGGAGACGGAGAAGCGAACGGGCTTTGCACTGGCGAGGACGCCGAACCAGGATGCGACCACGCCAGCAGCCTGAAGGGTCTTCTGATCGGGCTGCTCGAGAAAGACGAAGGGAATGGTGGTGGAGGTCTGCAGGTCGCTGTCGAAGAGAGGAAGGGGAAGCAGGCTAAGGTCGTTCTTGAAGGGAATGAGTGGGCCTTCGACCTCCAGAACAGAGGAGTCTCCGACGCTGGCCAGAACCACCTGCTTGGCACGATCTCCTGTGCGAAGAACAGCGTTGCAGTTGAATTCAAAGGTTAGTTCGTTATTGCGGACCAGAAACTCGGAGGGAACGGGGATCTCTGCAACCGCCCACTCGTTCTCGCCCTGCGGAGTCTCCAAAGCGTAGATGGTGTTGAGCGCATTATTGTTCAGACGTACCTGGAGCGATCCTGAGTGCGTGGCCAGGGCGCGGCTGAAGTGATACGTCAGCTTGAGTGTCGCCTTGGACGGCACCTGCGTGTGTGGCAAAACAAAATGCACGGTGTAGTACGAGTGCGGACCGTGCATATCCGCCGAGCGCTGAACGCCCATGTCCTTCAACGTAATCTTTGTGGTGGAAACGTCTGGAAGCGCAGAGGACAGGTTCGCGATCGTCTGGCCCTGGGTTTGGGCGTGCGCACTGAATTCTGCCCCCAGTGCGGCCAGAAGAAGCAGCGGAAGGACACTGGCTGCTGCACGTGCTGAAGCCTTTGCAGCGGGCGCACGTTTGGGTAACAGACCCAGCAGAACTTGGCGGAAGCCGGTGAAGGAGAGGCGAATCACGCGGCCCAGGCTGACGAGCGGGCGATCTTCTTCCACGTTGTCGCGACCTGTAATCCAGGAGTCGGCACGCGAGTAGAGAGCGCGGGTCAACGTCTCCTGCTCTGCGATGTCGAGGTCGGCAAACTGCAGCCGGATCTCTCCGCGGAAGGTTCCGGCCACGGTAGCCCGGATCTCCGAGCTGCCTGTCTGCACAGGAAAGCAGACGTGAAGGAGATCACCCTTCTGCACCTCTTCGCTCCCCTGGTTTAGAGAGATGGAGGCTCCGCCCACAGACATGTCACTGGTAAGCCCCGAGATCCTTCGGCCATCAGGGAAGCGAGCGACGACGCCGATCTTTACCGGGATACGTACGGAGGAGCGACGTTGCTGCTGCTCATGCGCTACAGCCGCGGCCACACCAAGGATGACCATGTTGAAGAGGATCCAAAGTAGGTTGCTCACGATAACGCCCGGGTGACCTGGGTCGAGAACAAAGAGACGGTACGGTGCCGCCAGCACGCCGAGCAGGTTGAGCCCCAGCAGCCAGGTGGTGGGCGCTGCGATCTTGCTGTCGAACTTCGTCTCGCTCAGGGTGGTTCCCTTGTCCGTCACGTTGAAGCTGCCGAGCTTTGGATTGATGAGCGCGAGGATGGTAGGGAGCAGGATGTAAGGAGCAAGTACCGTCTCGTAGATCTCGTTCCAGAACGAGTGCCGATGTCTGCCCTGGACGCGCGAGTTGGTCAGGCTGGATACGGTGAGATGAGGCAGGGCATAAGCAAGGATGGCGATCCAGTAGCCCGGAATGACCGTCCGTCCAAAGAGCATGTACGCCAAAGGAGCCAGCAGGAAGATCAGACGTGGCACGGCATACATGAAGTGCATCATGGCGTTGAAATAGCAGAGCCGCTGCGAGATCTTCATGCCGCCACCAAACAGAGGATTGTCCGTGCGGAGGATTTGAATCATGCCGCGCGCCCAGCGCACGCGCTGGCCAACGTGAGCGGAGAGTGTCTCCGTCGCGAGGCCTGCCGCCTGGGCCACGTTGATGTAGGCCGTGTTCCAGCCAAGCTTCTGCATGCGCAGAGAGGTATGCGCATCTTCGGTGACCGTCTCGGTCGCGATGCCGCCTACTTCGTTCAGAGCTGTGCGTCGAATGACCGCGCACGAGCCGCAGAAGAAGGTAGCGTTCCAGAAGTCGTTGCCGTCCTGGATGATGCCGTAGAAGAGTTCGGCCTCGTTGGGTACGCTCTTGTATTGGAGAAGATTGCGTTCGAAGGGATCGGGCGAATAGAAGAAGTGAGGCGTCTGCAGCATGGCCAGCTTCTTCTCCGCGAGAAACCAGCCGACGGTGAACTGGAGAAAGCTGCGTGTGGGGACGTGGTCGCAATCGAAGATGGTGATCAGTGGCGAATCCATCTTCGTCAGCGCGTGGTTGATGTTGCCGGCCTTGGCGTGATCATGCTTCACACGCGTAACGTAACCTACGCCAGCCTCTTCGCAGAAGAGACGGAACTCTTCGCGCGAACCGTCATCAAGGATATAAACGTGCAGCTTCTCGGGTGGATAGTCGATGTTGATGGCGGCCAGTGCCGTGTAACGCACGAGCGAGAGCGTCTCGTTGTATGTCGGAATCAGAACGTCAACGTGCGGCCAGAGGCTTTCGTCAGAGGGGAGAGGGACAGGTTTACGATGGAGCGGCGTGCTGGTCTGCATGAAGCCAAGCACCATGATGCAGATGGTGTACGCTTCGGCCGAGAGCAGAACCAGCATGAGAAACGAGTCGATCGAGATGCGGCTGTTCGCTTCGTCGGTGAAAAAGTTGAAGACGAGATGCACGCGCCACCACGCATAGCGCAAGGTGGCTGCAAGTGAGAGCAGCATCATTGCGAGGGTCACAACGTGCGACTTGCTGATCCTGTTGAGCAGGATGGCGAGCACTACACTCAGGCCACCCAGAACCGCCTGCTTCTGCCAACTGAGAAAGAGGCTGATGAACTGGAAGAGCAAAAAGGTAGCGACTCCGAAGACAAGGATGCGAAAGCCCTTGGTCGGAAGTCCGAGAGTTGATGGTCTATCGTGCACTTGGTCCACTTTCCCTTATGGTCTATCGGCCGCGATCGCACAAACTGCAACTGGAGTCGTAAAGAGATATGCCTGACCCGGTTGAGTAAAGGATCGATTGAAGCCGGAGCGGAGACCACCATCTATCTCGACGGCAGAGACCTTAGGAAATCGAATCTAACATGCGTGGATAGGGGAGATCTGTAACACCTTTGGGGCAAGTTACGGCACGGATTGGTCCCGATACGATGACAACATCGAGGGATGTTATCGGATCAAATCTATCCCCTGTTCTGATCCGAAAGTGTCACTGTGCTCTTCGGAGATCGATGCTAGACTTGCCCGAACTCTGCGGCTGGCGCGTGAGGCGTAGATGGTTTCTGAGGAGTTAGGAAGAACGTTTTCTTGAAGAGGCCTCGAGATTGATACGGTCGATGACCTCTTGGATTTCACCAAAAGCAACTGGTTTTGAATAGTAGTAACCCTGAGCTTCGTCACAACCTTCGCGCAACAGAATCTCGCTCATCTCCGCAGTCTCTACACCCTCGGCGACCACGTTAATCTTCAGGCCTTTGGCGAGAGAGATGATCGCCCGTGTGATGGCTCCATTGGGCTCCGTCATGATGTTCCGAATGAAGGACTGATCGATCTTCAGGCGGTCGACGTTGAAGCGAAGAATGTACGACATGCTGGAGAAGCCAGTACCAAAGTCATCGATCGCAATCCTGGGACCCAGCGAACGCACGCGATCGAGAACCCGCATGGCCTTGCGCGAATCGTTGACCAGGATGTTTTCGGTAATTTCCAGTTCGAGATGCCTCGGCGCCAGGCCACTCTCGGCGAGGGCATCGGAGACGATCTCCGGAAGATTCTCCTGCTGAAACTGTCGGGGGGAGAGATTCACTGCGATTGTTAGACCGTGCCCGATCTTTTCTTCCAGCCGTTTCGCTTCTTTACAGGCAGTACGCAAAACCCACTCCCCGATGGGGACAATCAATCCCGTCTGCTCGGCGACCGGAATGAACTCCGCAGGTGTGACGTTCCCAAGAAGCTTACTGTTCCAGCGGATCAGGGCTTCGATGCCTGTGACCTTGCCGCTCTGGAAGGAGATTTGCGGCTGGTAAACGACCTCGAACTCATCCCGACTGAGCGCGCAGTCAAGGGCGTTTTCGATGGTGCGACGCTTCGCCGTTGCTGAGGCCATGTCTTTCGAGAAGATCTGATACATGTTGCGGCCTTCGGCCTTGGCAAAGTACATGGCTTCATCGGCGTTCTTAAGAAGCGCGTCCAGATCTTCGCCGCCCTCGGGGTACAGACAGAGACCGATGCTGGCCGAGATGGGATGCTGCTCGCCACCGATGGCGATGGGCGCCGCCATCACAGCGACCAACTTGGCGGCGATCTTTTCGGCCTCTTCTTCGGAGCGGACGTCGTCGATCAAAATGATGAACTCATCGCCCCCCATGCGTGCGACTGTGTCGGTTTCGCGAATGGTATGTTGCAGGCGCTGCGCCACGGAGATCAGCAGATTGTCTCCAACGGAGTGGCCGAGAGAATCATTGACCCGCTTGAAGTTGTCGATGTCGACCATCATGAGGGCGACCTTGGAAGAGTTCCGGAGGGCCCTCTTCAACGCGAGTTCCATACGATCGTTCAGCAGTGTGCGGGAGGGAAGTCCAGTGAGCGAATCGTGGTGGGCGAGGTGAGAGATGTACTCTTCGGTATGCTTGCGCTCCGTGATGTCATAAGCGACACACAGCCAGCCATTCAATTTCTTTAGCTCATCGGTAAGCGCGGTGACCGAGATCTCTACGATGAGGCGAGATCCGCTCTTACGAATATAGGTCCACTCCTGCCGGTCGATCACACCTCTGCTGGGATGCAAGGTGAAGACAGAGATGCCGGGAAGTACCGTCATGCCGAATTCGTGGCTCAGATGCGCCGCCCGTCGGGCGACTTCGTCGGGATCGTGCAGAATCAGCGGCGTAGCTCTTCCTGCTAACTCTTCGTTGGTGTACTCCAGCATGCGCTCGGCGGCGGGGTTGATCTCTCGAATGGTGCCGTCCAGCTCCAGGGCGATGATGGGGAAGGGCGAGTTGTCGATCAGGGATCGGCTGAAGGCAAGGGTCTTGCCGAGCTCAATCTCTGCATGCTTTCTTGCGCTGATGTTGGTCGCGGTGATCGCGATGCCATCGTCGACTTTGACGATCTGGTGCCTTAGCCATGTGGTAGTGGCCCCTTCACTTTCAATGCGGAACTCTTCCGTGCAAGGAGTTCCGCATTGAACGACTTCGACGTAGCGATCGAAAAAGCCATCCGTTCGATTGAACGGAAGTACCTCGCTCAGGAGTTGGCCAGCCAGATCGGAGGGTGTGCTTGAGACGAGGCTTGCGCCGTTTTGATTGGCGAAGAAGAAACGGAAGTCGACGATCTCTTTTGTATCGTTGCGAACGCTCTTCAGGATGTAGAACGAGTCGCTGCTGCTGTTTGAAGCAGCCAGAAGATATTGTTCGTTCAGCCTGGAGGTGCGAGCCTCCGCAATGAGACTTCCCAGTTTGGGTGTGAGGAAGGGCAGAACGATCGCCGTCAGAACCGCTGCGAGTGCCGTGATCACTTTGATCTCTCCAGCCAGTGAGTACAGAGGCCTCCAGAGCAGGATCACATCCATAAGATATTTAAGGCCGCAAGCGACGAGGAAGGTGCTAAAGGCGAAGACGATGCCTGCCAGGGGAATATCTCTGCGATAGCGGAGGCACATCACGACAAGCGTCGTCGCGATGGACATCGAGGAGAGGAAGACTAATAGATCCGAGATAACGTACAGGGCCACCAAATGAGGATTCCACAAATACCAGGATCTATACGGAAGAAAATTAGTGAAACCAATTCCTGTCCCAACTCCTGTGCCTGAAAGACCAACGACCGCCGCAAGGCCGCCCTTCGCTGCCAAAGCGGGGAGGGTGAAGCGTGCCGAACGCCAGGAACTCTGCATTGAATGTCTTTCGCGAACGCAAATTTCAAAGCGTTGCAATATTGTTGTGGATGAGATTCGGGCTGTCGATAGCACTTATAGGGAATCCCGGGTGGATCGTTCCGAGACACACCCTCTGCTATGCCTAGTGTCGGATATAGAACTGCCTCGCAGGAAACGTGCGGCACCGGCGTGCGCCAGGAGGCATCTGAAAGGTAAGCTATTGGGCGCGCGGATCGGCAAGGGACAGGGTAAGATCACGGGCATGCTCTTT
>JAHFTZ010000140.1 GCA_023265355.1 Terriglobus sp. | reverse complement strand
CAGGATTCCCATGGCGATCGGCAGATCGAAGCCGCTGCCTTCCTTCTTGAGATCGGCGGGAGCGAGGTTGATCGTGATCCGCGTAGGCGGAAGATCGAAGCCGGAGTTCTTGATGGCGGCGCGGACACGGTCGCGGCTCTCGCGGACGGCTGCATCGGGCAGACCCACCATCGCAAACTGATCTTCTTCCCGCTTTACACCCGAGAAGTCCACTTCCACATCGATGATGTGGGCATCAATTCCATACACTGCTGCACTGCGTGCTTTGAAAAGCATCTTCTGAACCCGCTCAACGAGAAGATTGTGTCACAAGGTCGCAGTGTATAGCATCGGCAACAGGGGACAATCGCATCTATTCATTTGATGTACTTCCAACACCGCAATCCCTGCACATAGAACACACGGAGCCCCGCACTTATGTACGTATCCACTCGCCCGAGAAAAGTCACACTCTTCACCGCAGGCGCTCTGCTTCTGCTCCTTCCCAACCTGGTTCAGGCACAGGACACGCCGCCGGATGATAAGGCAACCGCCGCCGCGGACGCCTCAACGGCTCCCTCAGTCGACGAAGCGTGGTCGCAGATCAATACAGCACTCGAAGCCAAGAGCGTTGACACACAGTTGCAGGCCATCGCCGCGCTGGGTCTTATGGGACACTCTCCGAAGGCCTTCACTATTCTGAGCGCTCACTTCGATAACAAGGAAGTGGATGTCCGGGTCGCTTCCATCGTCGCTGCGGGAGAGACGAAGAACCCTAACTTCACCACCGCCCTGCGCTCTCTCCTGGATGACGCAGAGCCGCAGGTCGCACTGGCCGCAGCCTCGACCCTCTGGAAGATGAATGACCGGAGCGGAGAGGATGTTCTGGTCGCCATTGCCCGCGGCGAGCGCAAGGCCGATGGAGGATTCTTCAATACGGGCGTCCACAACGCCAACCGCACGCTGCACAATCCCCTCGCGCTCGCGAAACTCGGGGCTCTCCAGGCCTCCACAATCCTGCTGCCACCCGTTGGCATCGGCCTGGGTGCCTTTCACTATATGAAGGGGCAGGGCGGCCTCTCTCCCCGCGTTGTGGCGATTGAGCAACTCGCGCAGGACCACACGGACTTTGTCCGGGACGAGCTGATCGCATCGACGACCGACAAAGATACAGGGGTTCGCCTGGCAGCAGCGGAAGAGCTTGCGAAGTTTCGCGGTCCAGAGGTCCTCAAAGCTCTCGGCAATCTCTTCGAAGACAGCAAGCTTCCCGTGCGTCTGATCGCCTGCGGAGCCTATATTCGCGTCAGCACGCCGGAAGCAAGGCCCGCGCGCGTCGTCCGTAAGCGTTAGCCACAAGACGAAAGAGGGCCATGCTGTGAATACGAGTCTCTTCGAACTCTTCAAGATCGGTATCGGCCCTTCCAGCTCCCACACCGTTGGTCCCATGCGCGCGGCCCTTGCGTTTCTTCACGAGACCGGGCCGCGCCTGCCCGATGTCCGTCGCGTCCTGATCGATCTCTACGGTTCGCTCGCCCTGACGGGCATCGGTCACGGCACGGACCATGCCGTTCTGGCCGGGCTCAGCAACCAACAGCCTGATGCCATCACGCCGGAGAACATGGCCTCACTTCTGGAGCGCGCCGCAAACCAGAAGCAGTTGCTCTTTCACGGCGACCATCCCATCGAATTCCTCCGCGAACGCGATCTTGTCTTCCATCGCGACCAGATGTATCCCGATCCTGAGGTCAAGACGCATCCCAACGGTATGCGCTTTACCGCCTTCGACGCCGCGGGAGAGATCGTCGCAGCCCACGTTTACTTTTCCATCGGTGGAGGCTTCGTGATTCCGGCGGAAGAGCTTTCGCCGGAAGAGGATGCTCTCCCGAAGTCTTCCCGGACTATGCCCTTCCCCTTCCGAAGCGCGGAAGAGCTTCTTACACTCGCAAACAAAAGTAACCTCACCATCGCCGATCTCATGTTCCAGAATGAAGTGGCGCTGGCGCAGGACGCCTCCATCCTTCGGCCGCGCGTGGAGAATCCATCAGGCGACCAGGACACGGACAAGGTACGCGATGGCATCCTTGCGCTTTGGTCCGCCATGCGCGACTGTGCGGAGCGTGGCATGCGCACGGGAGGCATTCTCCCCGGCGGCCTGAACGTGCGGCGCAGAGCGCAGCGCCTCTCCGCGCGCCTGAAGGAGCAGGGATCACGCGATCCGCTCGCTCCCCTCGACTGGCTCACCATCTACGCCATGGCCGTCAATGAAGAGAACGCGGCAGGCAGTCGCGTTGTCACCGCGCCGACCAACGGAGCTGCGGGAGTGATCCCCGCCATCGGCCTCTACTATCTCAACTTCATCGACGGCGCCAACGAAGACGGCATCGTCCGCTACTTCCTCACCGCCGCGGCCATCGGCATCCTCTACAAGGAGAACGCTTCGATCTCCGGTGCGGAGGTCGGATGCCAGGGAGAGGTCGGCGTCGCATGCTCTATGGCTGCGGGTGGTCTTGTCGCTGCGCTTGGCGGCACCAACGCGCAGGTAGAGCACGCTGCGGAGATCGGTATGGAACACAACCTTGGCATGACGTGTGATCCCATCGGTGGCCTGGTGCAGATCCCATGTATCGAACGCAACGCGATGGGCGCAGTGAAAGCAGTGAACGCGTCACGCATGGCGATGCACGAAACCGATGAGCACAAGGTCTCTCTCGACCAGGTGATTCGAACGATGTACCAGACGGGACTCGATATGCAATCGCGTTATAAGGAAACCTCGCTCGCCGGTCTGGCGCTCAACGTCATCGAATGTTGATCGAGCGACGGAAACTTTCCTCGCAGAATTTTGATCTATGACATTTTTTACTTGACACTGATTTTTCAGACTTCTATACATTCGATAGTCGCTATGAACGAAATGCGGCGCGATGTCTTCTCATTCAGGGAGAATAGACAACGGTAAGACGCAACGCGGTGGCAAAGATCGCGGATGCAAAAGGCAAAGCAACAAAAGCAAAACACCACGGGGAGCGCGTCATGCGCTCCCCGTGGTGTTTTGTGCCGTTCCTCTCACTGCCATGTAAACCTGCATGAACACTGGCGATTTCTTTCTCTCCACAGGAGACGCGATACACTCATCCACGGGCAGCGACGAAACAAGACCACAGCAAACGAGGATGCAAACGATGACACGCCGACGTTGGATCGCAGACAAATGGAACGAAGAACGGACCTCCGCTTCGCTCACCGGCGATCAGGCATCGCACCTCGCGCGCGTCCTCCGCGCCGAGCCAGGACAGATCTTCGACGTCGTCGCAGGAGGTTTTCTTCATCGCGCCGAAGTCGTTAACGTCGCTGAGGATGAGGTCGTCTTCACCCTGCATGAGGAGATGGAGTCCGACTCCGCTCTTCCCGTTCATCTCTACCTCGCCATCTACAAGTTCGATCACCTGGAGTGGGCGATTGAGAAAGCGACCGAACTGGGCGCGGCACGCATCACACCTGTACTCGCCCGCAGAACCGAGAAGCATCTCGCGCAGGCCTCCGCCAAGCGTGTGGAACGCTGGAGACGCATCGCGCTTGAATCCTCCAAGCAGTCGCGCCGCACAGAGATCCCAGTGGTGGATGATCCGGCTACGCTCGCCGCTGCGCTCAAGACCTGCACCGCAGCGACGCGCGTCCTTCTTGCAGAGACAGAGCAGGAGAACACACTGGCCGCAGCGCTGAAAGATCACACTGGCGACATCGCGCTCGCCGTTGGCCCCGAGGGTGGATGGACACCGGAAGAGATGGCGCTCTTCTCAGCACAGCAGTGGACCCACGCTACGCTTGGGCCACGTATTCTGCGTGCGGAGACAGCCTGCATTGCAGCCTTGGCAATCACCAGTTCGATCCTGTAAACAAAAAGCGCGACGCCGAAGCGTCGCGCTCGTCTGCCACATACTTCTAGCTGAAGATGTCCTTCATCTTGTCCAGAAACGTTCGCGTGTGCGGCGTGTTCTGCACTTCCATCGTCTCCCCAAGCTGCCGGAGAAGCTCACGCTGCTGCTTGTTGAGCTTCTGCGGGGTCTGCACGCGGATCTCAACGACAAGATCGCCCTTGCCGTGCTCGTTCAGATGCGGCACGCCACGTCCACGCAGCTTGAACCGCTTTCCGCTCTGAGTTCCTTCCGGAATGTTGATCGACGTTACACCGTCCATCGTGGGCACTTCGATCTCCATGCCAAGGGCAGCCTGCGGAAACGACATCGGAATCACGCAGTGCAGGTCGTCGCCCTCGCGTTCGAAGAAGGCATGCGGCTCCACGCTGAGGGAGACGTAGAGATCACCCGCAGGACCGCCATACTTTCCAGCTTCGCCCTCGCTACCATAGCGGATGCGTGTGCCGTCTTCGACACCGGCGGGAACCTTCACCAGAATCTCGTGCTCGCGCATCATCCGCGTCTCCCCTTTGCAGGTCAGGCAGGGATCGGTGATCGTCGTTCCAGTACCACCGCACTTGGGACAGGGCCGTGCAACGGAGAAGAAGCCCTGCTGGAAGCGAACCTGGCCGTGTCCCTTGCACTGCGAGCAGGTCTGCGGCTGCTTGCCGTGGGCAGCGCCGGTTCCGCTACAGTCATCGCAGGTTTCGAGGCGACGGATCTTGATCGTCTCCTCTTTACCGAAGACTGCGTCGGCGAACTCAAGCTTCATGTCGTAGCGAAGATCGCGTCCACGCTGCGCCCGCGAGGCACGGCGGCCGGTGTTGCCACCCATGTTAAACATCTCGCCGAAGATGTCGCCAAAGATGTCGCCGACATCCTGTCCACCAAAGGGAGACCCTCCGCCACCGCCAAAGCCGCTGCTGGGCCCGGCATGGCCATAGCGATCGTAGGCAGCGCGCTTTTCCGGGTCGCTCAGTACCTGGTAAGCTTCGCTGCACTGCTTGAACTTGTCCTCCGCGGCTTTATCGCCGGGATTTCTGTCCGGATGGAACTGCATCGCGAGCTTGCGGTATGACGACTTCAGCTCCTGGTCGGAGGCGTCGCGCGAGACCGAAAGCACTTCGTAGTAATCAAGCTTCATATTCGCCGTTGAACTCATCTTTTCGTAGATTCCTTCTTATGCTTCGGTTTGCGCGTGATTCACCGCAATGCGAACCAGCGCAGGGCGCAGAAGCCGTTCTTTGATGCGATACCCGGCGCGTACTTCTTCCAGAACCTGGTGATCGGGATGCTCTGTCGTCTCAATCGATCCAAGCGCCTCGTGGAAGCGTGGATCGAACTGCGTTCCTACCGTCTCTACCTTCTGGACACCGAGCTGCTTCATCGCCTCTTCCATCTGGCGAAGAATCAACTCCACGCCCTCGCGAAACTGCTCCGGGCTTCCCTGCGCCTTCATGGCCAGCTGAAAATTATCCAGGACAGGAAGGATCTGCTCTACCGAGCTTCCCACTGCAAATTCACGGAACTCCGTCCGCTCCTTCGCGTCGCGCTTGCGCGCGTTGTCGAACTCTGCCTGCATCCGGGCCATGCGGTCGAGCAACTGATCGCGCTCCTGCTTGACCTGCTCAAACTCCGCCAGGGTAACCGAGCCTACCTCGGACTCTGCCACAGGTACGCCCTCCACCTGTTCTGCTGCCTGCAAGATCTCTGCCTCACTCACTGGATCACCCTCCATCTCTCTCATCTGTTTCCACCTCTTATACCGGTCTTGAAAATTTCCCATCGCTGTATCTTTCCCGTCACTGTGTCGAATTCTCGTCACTGGCCTGTCGCATCCGGTCAAAGAGCTGTGCGACATAGCCCACGGTGTTCATTGTCTTCTCGTATTGCATGCGCTTCGGTCCGATCACGCCCACAGCGCCGCGATTCTCTCCATGTAGACGTGCGGGGGCGGCAATCAGAACCAGACCCTGCATCGCTGGAGCGTACTCATCGAGATCGAAGACCACACGCACGGACTCCTGCCGCGCGTCCACGTAGGCATTCAGAAGAGCGACCAGACGCTCTTTGGCCTCCAACGCCACCAGCATCTCGCGCAGACGCTCGCGCTCTTCCTGGCCGAGCGCCGGCGCCATCATCAGGTTGGAGACGCCTTCCACGTAAATCTGTTGCTCGCCCTCAGGCACAGCGCCGGACCATAATTCTTTCACCGCCTCGAGCATCCGCTGATACTCACTGCGCTCGCGCTCCGTCCGCTGCTTAATCTCCAGACGGACACGCTCCACACTCCATCCACGGAAGTTCTCGTTCAGAAAGCGGGCGGCTGCCTCAAGCTCGCGCAGATCGAGATCCCGGTCCAACGCAAGAACCCGATCTCTCACCAATCCCGACTTCAACACCACCACGGCGAGGACTTTCTTCACCGCCAGACGCGAGAAGTGAACGTGTTCCAACAGATCAGCCGTATCTGCTGAGGCCAACGCCACGCCCACACCGCTGGAAAGTGTTGCGAGGACGTGCGAAGTACGCTCAAGGAAGGCCTGCGTTCCGGCGATCCCCTCAAAGCTGGAATCGATCTGCGACCGCGACCGGCTGGACAGCAGCGCCGGATGGATGCGGTCGTTCCCGCTCAAATGTTCCACGTAGATACGAAACGCCTGCGCTGTTGGGATGCGACCGGCGGAAGTATGCGGCTGCTCCAGCAGACCCGCGTCGGCCAGTTCCACCATAGTATTGCGCACGGTGGCAGAG
>JAHFTZ010000139.1 GCA_023265355.1 Terriglobus sp. | reverse complement strand
CAGGTGTCACCTTCGAACCCGGGTGGAATGGAGTTCCAGCCAATCGGACAAACTCGCTGAAGAAGCCGGGCGAATGTACAGTAATCACACGACTTTCAGAATGACTTCGATTGACTTCAATATGTGGTGTACCTCTGCGAATGAGGCAGCTCTCACCTTTAACAAGAGAAAAGCTCTCAGAGTCAGCCAATATGTCTATCTGGCCTTCCAAAACAAAGATCATCTGGTCAGAGCGGTTATGTCTATGTAGGGGCGTACCCGAACCCGGAGGGGAGATAAGCTCCACCATCGAGAACTGGTTTCCCGTGTCCCAACCAGGTATCTGCACCCTCGCTAGAATTCCTACTAGTTCGAACTCATCTCCGTGGTTATTTATCCTGACGATATCTTTAGACATACATCTCCTTTCAGTCGTGGTGCTTAAGAGGGGGCACTTATAACTGAGCTGCCCAGCACCGTTGCCTATAAAGACACCAACCGACCTATCAATATTTCAGTGCTACTAAATGCAGTGCACAGCCTAAGCCACAGAACGAACGCCACCACGTCGGAACGCGGAAAAGTGTGCTGCGATTAATTGGCCGAGGGGAAGATTAATGAACCGCCAAAAATCAGTCCAGCGCAGTCTATTGATAACCAAGGATGAATATCGCAATCCTAAATGGTCAGAGGCTCGTTTGATTATTTGGCGGGCACCATAACCGCGCTCTGGTCGACCTTGGGGATGCCGAAGTGGCCGCTGAGGTGGAGCAGGTCCAGCGGACGCAGGGTGCAATCCACGGCGATGTAGTTCATATTGTGTCCACCACGATTCAGCACGATCACATTACGGATATTCGCGCCTTCAAAGTGCAGCCAGAGGTCCGTGGTCTGCCCGGGATGCCCGTTCGCGTTCACAAGGTGCTTCCAGCCTGCGCCGTGAAAGCCCTCGGCAACGGACGCAAACGCACCAGGATCGTAGCTGGCCTGCTCATGGAAGTTGTAGTTATGCACCGTGATGCTGTTCAGTCCGGCCACCACGCGGCGTGTTTCGGCGTCGGCTCCATTGAAGAAGCCGTCCGCCGCCTGCAGCATCGTGCGGTCGAAGCTGAATGAGCTTTGGGTCGCGGGCTGTTGCACCAGGGCATCGAAGCCGAAGTGCTGGGCGTCTCCCGGCGGCTGGGCAAGAAGCGTTCCCACAAGAAGAAGCGGAGCCAGGCCAAGCGCGGACCTGCGCAGAAAAGAAGCAAACCTATCGGAAGACAGGGATATCAACATGGCGGAAGCCTCCCTCTATGTAGACGCAGGTTCTCAGAAAATGACGCGCTCGAAGGGAGGCCGAGGGCAAAGGCGGAAATCGGCGTTGTGCTCGCATCGATGCACGCGTCGTGCTCACATCATTCAGCGAAAGATACAAAAGTGTTACATCTCTCCCGCCGCCAACGGATGGCAGACACAGGGTGCGCTGCGCTATGATTCTGCCTATGAAGTTCGGTAAGCGTACGCAAGAGATTGCACGAAAGTTCGAAGCGATGGCCCACGACATGGACGTCTCGGAGCCAGCAGAGCACGACGCCACGCAGCATGTGATGGCCATCGTCGGCTGGGCCACAGCTGCGGTGGGTGCGGTTGCCCTGGGGCTCTTTGTAGGCCGCGAACTGCGGTACCGTTACAAGTTCAAGCGTCGTACGCCCTATGACTTCTACTCCCACTCCGGCGACAAGATGCAGGACGTGGAGTACAGCGTCGGAGTTTAGCCCTCCCCCCGGCCTTGGATGGGAAGCGCGCGTCTGCGCTAACATCAATGCCGATGACTGAAAATTCCAGCACGACCGCTACCGCACAAACTCCCCCAAAAATCGCCTTTCTCTTCCCCGGACAGGGCTCCCAGAGCGTCGGCATGGGCCGCGAGATGGCAGAGCGCTTCCCCGTCGCGGAGGACACCTTCGCCGAAGCGGACGAAGCCCTTGGCTACTCCCTCTCCGAACTCTGTTTCAATGGCCCGGAAGAGCAGCTAAAGCAGACGGAGTACACACAGCCTGCCATTCTTACCGTTTCCGTCGCCGTCGCCCGCGTTCTGGCAGAGCACGGCATCTCCGCCGCCATGACCGCTGGCCACTCGCTCGGCGAGTACTCGGCCTACGTGGCCGCCGGGACGATCTCCTTTGCGGACGCCGTGCGGACAGTCCGCGCGCGTGGACAGTTCATGCAGCAGGCCGTTCCGGCGGGCCAGGGCACCATGGCGGCTATTCTTGGTCTTTCTGCGGAACGTATCTCCGACCTCTGCGCGCAGGTCTCTTCAGAGATGAGCACTATAGTGGCTCCGGCGAATCTGAACTCCCCCGACCAGACGGTCATCTCCGGCGCGACCGCTGCGGTCGAGCGCGCCGCGGAGCTTTGCAAAGAGGCAGGAGCCAAGCGGACGGTCATGCTTCCCGTCTCGGCCCCTTTCCACTGTCAGTTGATGGCCCCCGCAGCGCATCAGCTGACCACGACCCTTGAAGCAGTCTCCCTCGTAGACCCGGCGTTCCCCGTCGCCAGCAATGTCGATGCACGTCTGATCACGCGCCAGGGCGATGTGCGAGACACGCTGATCCGCCAGGTTACCGGGGCAGTTCGCTGGGTCGAGTGCATCGAGCTTCTGAAGACCTCCGGAGCGACGCACTTCATCGAAGCCGGTCCCGGCAAAGTGCTCTGCGGCCTGATGCGGCAGATTGACCGCACACAGACGTGCCTGAATGTGGAAGACAGCGCCAGCCTGGAGAAGACGCTGGCCGCGCTTTCGGCATGAGCGAACCGCTCTTGGACGTTAAGAACCTGACCGTACGTTTCCGCACGGAAAGGGGCATGCACACCGCCGTGGACGGGATCAGCTTCCAGATCGCAGCGGGCGAAGTCCTTGGCCTGGTCGGCGAATCGGGTTCGGGAAAATCAGCCACCTCGCTGGCGATCCTTCGCCTGCTCGCGCCCAGCGCCGAGATCGGCGGAAGCATCCGTTTCGCCGGAGAAGACCTTCTAAAGCTCCCCGAATCGGCCATGCGCTCCCGGCGCGGCCGCGAGATTGCCATGATCTTCCAGGAGCCCATGACCGCCCTTAACCCCGTCATGTCCGTAGGGGAGCAGATCGCCGAGGCCGTCCGTGCGCACCATCGCCACCTGAAGCGCGACGAGGTGAAGCAGCAGGTGCTCCGCGCGATGAACGACGTGGCCCTTCCCGATCCGGAGCGGCGCTATGGCGAATATCCCCACCAGTTCTCCGGGGGACAGCGGCAGAGAATCCTAATCTCCATGGCCATCGTGAACAAACCAAAGCTCTTGATCGCCGACGAGCCCACGACCGCCCTGGACGTCACCGTGCAGGCGCAGATCCTGGCACTTCTGGCCGACCTACGCCGCTCGCACGGCCTATCCATGTTGTTCATTTCTCATGATTTAGCTGTTACCGCGCAGACTTCAGACCGCGTTGCCGTCATGCAGAGGGGTTCGATTGTGGAGATGGCGACAACCCGTGAGATCTTTCACAATCCCCAGCACGCCTATACCCGCAGCCTCCTCGCGGCTGCCCCCACCATGCGGACGGACCGCAACCTGCCTCTCGCGACCGTCTAAAGTTTGTGATTTCGGGGCGCTTTCCGTAAAGTGAGTGGTTGCGGCCAAACGGTTGCAATCACCCTATGCGCGCCCTGATCCTCTCCGACATTCACGGGAACCTGGAAGCCTTGCAGGCAGTGCTCGCCGCTGCAGACCGAACGGGTCCCTTCGACGCCATCTGGGATCTCGGCGACGTGGTCGGATACGGTGGAAGCCCAAATGAGGTCGTGGGCATCATCCGAGAACGGGCGACGGTCCATGTTCGCGGGAACCACGATCGCGTCTGCTGCGGACTTTCTTCGGCGTTGGGCTTCAACCCGGTCGCGCGACAAGCTGCGGCATGGACCCACACAGTCCTGACCGAGGAGAACATGACCTGGCTGGCGGAGATGCCGCAGGGACCCGTCTCCTGCGATCCGTTCTCCTCCGTGATCTCGCACGGTTCGCCCACGAAC
This sequence comes from Terriglobus sp., assembly GCA_023265355.1. Taxonomy (GTDB): domain Bacteria; phylum Acidobacteriota; class Terriglobia; order Terriglobales; family Acidobacteriaceae; genus Terriglobus. Next base: position 2,695 of record JAHFTZ010000139.1, on the reverse strand, counting down.
GAAGACCTCTACATCCTGAACATCCGCGACGCCTGGGCTCCCCTGCAGCAGATGCAGCGTCGAACAACCTTCTTCGGACACACCCACGTCCAGGGCGGTTTCAGTTGGCTGGAAGAGAGTTGGACGGAGTTTCGTCCACGCTACGAAGCCAGCAGTCACCCCGCGCAGTCGCAGATGACGCTGGAAGAGAACCGCCACTACCTCATTAACCCCGGCTCCGTAGGACAGCCACGCGACGGCGACTGGCGCGCCGCCTTTGCCATTCTGGAAGAAGAGGCAGCCACGGTGACCTTCCACCGCGTACCCTACGACCTTGCCCGCGCGCAGGGACGCATCCTGATGGCCGACCTGCCCGAACGTCTTGCCCTGCGCCTGCGCGAAGGGCGTTAGATTTTCCCTTCCCCACCCTCTAGAAAAACCGGCCCAGCGTAAAGATGAACTTTCTGTGTCCGTCATCCCCAATCGACGGTCCCAGCGTAATCACCCCCAACGGCGTCTCCGCCGCAAGACCTAAATAGCCATCCTGCCGTGTGATCGTGCGGGAGTTGGGCGCATGCATCTGCCCCGCCTCATACATCGCGAGCACATAGATGGACTGCCCCAGCGGCGCAGGAAGCGAAGCGATCCGGTGTAGATATGCGGGCCGCACAAGGAAATAGTCCGTGCCACGATACTCGTCTATCGCCGAAGCAGAGAGGCGAGACGGCCCGCCCAGCGTGTAGCGGAAGGGATCCGCGACGTTGCGGTTAAACAGGCTCCCCGCTTCGAGCCCCATCAAAAAGAGATTTGCCTTACCCGCAGTGAAGGCGTAACTTCCAGCGAAATCCACACGGGGCGCGTTGCGACTGTTCACCGTACTGTAGAGATATCCGGCGGAGGCCTGCGCGCGGAGACCGTGCGTCGCAATGAGCGCGCGGTCCTGGTCGTCGATGCGATAGCGGACGCCCGCCCATTGGGAGGTCCCGGAGAAGTCCGCCAGACCGTCGCTGCCCGTGTCCGTCTTCCAGCGCTGGAAACGCTCCTGCCAGCCCACGCGCAGTTCGCTCGAGCGCTTGAAGGTAAACCCGGCATCGACACCGCCGCCCAGCGACTGCGAGAGCCTCTGCGCCACGCGGGTCTGATCGGTGTAGATATAGACCGGCATCCGGTTGAAGTCGAGATGCGGCGCAACGAACAAGCCAGCGGCCGTGATCCGGCGGTAGTACTCCGCACCGACCGACGTCTGGAAACCCGCGCTCACACGCGCACGAAACTCCGAACCGAAACCGCCGAAGTCCTGGTAGAGAAACGCCGTATCCAAAGTGGCGCGAGCGGGCACACCAGATTGCGCGGCAAGATTGGCGCCGAGCAGAAGGAAAGGAGGCCCGGTGGTCTTGTCTTTCACATCCACATGAAGCTCGGCTTCTGGAGCGGCCTGCGTTGAGCTTGAAGGCTTGACCGCCACGGCGTAAACCGCGTCGAAGCGACCGTCGCTTCGGATGTCATCCATCTTCTCTTCGACCTTCTTCAGGTCCAGCGGCTGCTGCGTGATGGGACGAAGGGAAGTTTCGACCGCCTGCCGCAGAGCCGGATGGGGCGCGGTCACAGTGGCACTGGCAAGGAGACGCGGGGCGGGCCGAAGCAGACTATGACGATGCGCAAGGTGAGCGGCCCAGTCCGCATCATTCAGGCGATAGCGGAGGAGAGCAGAGCGCTGCTTCTCCGCCGAAGCATATCCCGCCGCGACGAGCTCTTTCGTCTTGGTATAGCTGCCCGTATCCATTCCCGTGGTCTCGGGCTGCAGGACGAGATCTGCCAGCTTGCGCGACCGAAGTTCGTTTCCCCAGGAGGCGACACTGAAGCTGCGCTGCAGGACACCAAGAATCGAGTTGCCCTGCCCCTTCTCCATCGGCGCCAGAGGAAGAGAGACGCCGATCACTATGTCCGGATGCAGCTCCGAACGCAGCGTCCCGCTCGGCAGATTTTCCAGGATCGCGCCGTCTACATAAAGGTGCTCCCCCTGCTCCGCCGGACTGTAAATGCCAGGCAGAGAGATCGAAGCGCGCACGGAATCGACCAGGCTTCCGTTACGAAAGATGGCTTCGTCCCCCTGCGCAATGTCCGTAGCCACGCAGCGGAACGGAATGGGAAGATCGCTGAACGGGAGATCGGAGCCGTAGGCCAGGAAGCTTTCGGAGAGGAACGAATTGAGACCGGAGTCGATCAGAACGCCGCTGCGAAAGGATACACCGTGGCGGAGGCCGACGTTGAGCGCATTGGGAGCCCAGCGACGATCGTCCCGACGCCGGTAGCTGAGGGAGCGGAAGTCCGGGTTCAGGCGGAAGACCTGCGTGATCGCCTGGTCGTTCATCAAACGCTCGATCTCATCGGGCGTCTTCCCGGTGGCATAAAAAGCGCCGACCATCGCTCCCATACTGGTCCCTGCGATGGCGTCTACGGGGATGTGGTTCTCTTCAAACCAGCGCAGTACACCGATCTCCGAGAGAGCAAGAGCGCCTCCACCTCCGAGAGCCAGACCGATGCTGGGACGATGGGCACCGCCAGCGGGTTCACCCTGCTCGGTGCTGTGCGTCTGCGCCATGACGGTCGCCGCACAAAGGAGCAGGGTAGAGAAGCGACGCAATCTCAACGTTTAGAGCCTTTCCTGCAGACCGACGCGGGGCCCTTGCTAGATGACGAAACTCGAGGATTGGTC
>JAHFTZ010000138.1 GCA_023265355.1 Terriglobus sp. | reverse complement strand
CTGGTCGAAGACTCCGAAGTGCTTGCCAATGGGGTCTTCCTTTGGGAAGAACTTCTTTACGAAAGCCTGATTGACGACGGCGACCTTCTGCGATGTGGCCGTATCGGCGTCCGTAAATCCGCGTCCACGAACGATTGGCTGGCCGACGGTATCAAAGAACTTCGGACTGACCCGGTCCCATGACGATCCGTTGTGGTCGTTCGGCCCCGGCGCCGGACGCCCGTCCACGAAGATACCTTCGCCCCAGTTGTTTCCTTCGAGCGTGCTGTAAAGGGCCAGACCTACGCTATGCACGCCGTGAAGAGCCCCAAGTTGCCGCTCCAGCTCTTCATACAAGGGATTCAGCTTCTCCGGCGTGTAGCCTGCGCCAGCCGGGGAAAGATGCACCACGTACCGGTTCGCTGTTTGGATGCCGAAGTTTTGATGCTCCATGTTGCGCAAGCTCTTGGTCATCAGGCCCGCGCCCACCAGAAGGACCAGCGAGAGTGCAGCCTGGAAGACGATAAGCGACTTCTGTGGCAACGATGCACGGTCCCGTGTGGAACGATTTGCTCCACGCAGAGCCTCTGCCGGATCGGAGTGGGAGGTAATCCACGCGGGTACGATGCCAAAGATGATGCCGGTCAATAAAGAGAGCAGAAAGGTAAAGGCCAGCACGGGAATGGAAGGAGTGGCCGCAATTGGAAGGCTGGGCGACTCGGGAAAGGCAAGCGCGAGGATCATCCGTGTTCCTGCATAGGCGACGGCCAATCCAGCAAGACCGCCGATGCACCCTAGCAGAACGCTCTCGGTCAGCATCTGCCGGATCAGCCTGCTCCGCGCTGCGCCAAGCGCCATGCGGATCGAAGTCTCCGCCGAGCGCGTCATGCCGCGTGCCAGCAGAAGATTGGCCACGTTGGCACAGGCGACGAGCAGCACAAGACCCGAGATGGTCATGAGCAGATAGAGGCCTTTTCCCTGCTCCTGCTGCATGTTCTGAATCCCCGCTCCGCCGGGAACAAGCACAACGTGCTGCCGTGGAATCAGCGTTGCGCCGCCTTGCCGCAGATAACCGGGCTGTGTTCCCAGCCACTGCCGCAGTGTGTTTGACATCTTTTCCTGCAACGGAGCTACAGCCAAGCCAGGCTTGGTGCGCCCTAGAACATAGAGCCAGTTGCTGTCCGGGACCCGGAGGATGCTGTTCTTCCCTTCGATGGCTGGTTCCGCGGACAGCGGAATCCAGAGTGCAGGAGGGCTGCTTCGAATCCGGTCGCCAAAGAAGCCGGGCGGAGCGATGCCGACGAGCGTGACCGGCTGGCCCTGTAGATAGATTGTGGCTCCGACCAGCTTCGGATTGCCGCCATAGTCCGCCTGCCAGGCCTGGTAGCTCATCACGGCGGTGGGAGCCGCTCCCGTGTGGTCGTCGGCGCTAGTAAATACGCGCCCTGCAAATGGACCAATACCGAATGTCTTGAAGAAGTTGCCGGAGACATACTGCGTGCGCTCGGACTTGGCGACCTCTGTGCCCCACCGTGTATTCATGCTGTTGCCGCCGGACTGCATGGCTGCAAGTTCTTCAAACTCCGGCGTGGTCTCTTGAAAATGCTTGTAGAGGTCGTACGAAAAGACGTCGAAGTCGCCGTTGTCGTTGATGAATCCGCCGTTCACGCAGCAATCGTCGAGATCGCCCACCCGGTAAAGCGTCTTTGGGTCGGATACGGGCAGAGATTTCAGGAGGACCGAATGCACCAGCGTGAAGATCGCAGTATTCGCTCCGATTCCAAGAGCCATGGTGAGAATGACTGTGATGGAAAAGCCGGGCGACTTCAAAAGCCGACGCATGGCGGCGCGGATCTCCTGCATGGGATGTCCTCCTGGGGACAAACAAGGTTTTCTCAGGTCACTACGCCGTTTGGTCGCACAAAGTTCAATCCATCTTTAAGATCTGCGCGCGGTCAGTTCTTTTCAGGTGACTGCTCTCCGGTCCCCGGCATCTGAAAAAGAAATGGCTGATGAAACGCGCGAAAACTTGATGGAGATGCCTGCGTCACCGAAGTCGACCGCAGTGCGGGTTTTACTGCTGGACGATGACCCGGCGAATGTCTTTCTGCGGGCGGCGATCCTGCGCCAGCATGGATATGACTGCGTGATGGCCGGGACCATCGAGGAGGCAAACTCGGAACTGGACAATATCGACGTCGCCGTTCTGGACTACCACCTGGGGTATGGGAAGTTCGGAACGGAGGTGGCGGCCAAGCTGCGGCAGAAGCGTCCGGAGGTACCCATCATCATCCTCTCCGCCACGCTGGAGCGGCGTTTTGGCGGCGTGGAAGACATGCACCTTTTGAAGGGATACAGCAGTGTCGAGGACCTTTTGAGCGCACTCCGCGGGCTGGAGGCGAAGCGGCGCGGCGAGCCGGTAGTGGTAGATGCACGCGAGTTCTTTTACTCACGCATCGCCATGGCGATTGGGGCGGATGTCCTGGTGCAGATCGTCGACGGAGACGGGAACTGGCAGTATGTCAATGAAGCTGCGGCAGAGTACCTGGGCCAGCTAAAAGAGTGGTTCTTCGGGAGGAACCTCTTTCAGGAGTTTCCTGCCATGCGCGACTGGAGAGATGTTCTCCATGCCGTTGCGACCACGCGAGAGACCTATATCGACCGAACGCGACGCGGTTTGTTGGCGGTTCCCCGCGAGACGGAGTTGGCCGCAACCTGGAGCGTTCTGGCATTTCCGATAAGTCTTCACGATCAGAGAACCGGCGTGGTGCTGACGTCCAGAGTGTTGGACCACCTGGGTGGCGGCTCCGGGCAGTAGGGAGTGAACACTTTCAGTGAAGCAGATGCGGTAGGCTGTTTCTCATGCAAAGAGTGTTGTCCGTTTGTTTGATGTTGGTAGCGGTGCTGGGTTCTGTGGGGTGCAGATCCAAGTACATTGAGGCGACGCTGGAGAACCGCAGCGGCGAGACTCTTCAACTGGTGACCGTGGAATATCCGAGTGCGAGCTTTGGAACGCAACAGTTGCTTCCCGGCGCTTCGTTTCACTATCGCTTCAAGTTATTGGGAAGCGGTCCCGTAAAACTGAGTTGGGTGGATGCCGCACATAAGGACCACACGCAGACCGGTCCCGAGATGCTGGAGGGTCAGCAGGGGCAGCTTCAGGTCGTATTCCAGGATGCGGGCAAGGCCCAGTTCAAAACCAGTGTGCGGCCCTAAGGATTGAGCGGGATGGCAGGATTTTTTATTACTTTTGAGGGCTTGGACGGCAGCGGAAAGACCACGCAACTTCGCAGGCTTGCAACCTTCCTCGCAGGACAAGGGCGGGACGTGGTGAGCTTGAGGCAGCCGGGCGGAACGGCGCTGGGCGACCGGATTCGTTCCGTGGTGCTCGATTCCAGAACCGAGGCCGCCGTGGGCAGGATCGCTCCGATGACGGAGATGGCGCTGATGTTCGCGGATCGGGCGCAGGCGATAGCAGAGGTGATCCTCCCTGCCCTGGAGGCGGGCAAGATTGTGCTCTGCGATCGATGGACGGACTCTACGGAGGCTTACCAGGGGGGCGGACGCGGTCTGGGTACGGACAAGGTGCTGGAGATGCACCACGCCGTCTGCGGAGACCTGTGGCCAGCGCTTACGATTTTGTTGCTTCCGGATCTGCAGGCGTCGTTGAAACGCGCGCGCCGCCGGAACGACCGGCACATCGCTGCGGTTGGCACGGACGAGAACCGTTTCGAGAGAGAGAACGATGGTTTCTACGAAAGAATTCACGCCGCTTACACCGCGATCAAAGAGCGCGAAAAAGAACGTGTCATCGCGATTGGAGATGGAACGTTAGATGAGGTTGAGGCTGCGGTGAGGTCCGCAGTGCTGCAGCGTTTACAGGGTTAGAGGTCGCTGTGGATTATGACTAAGGAAGATGGCGTTGGTAATGCTATACTTCTCTACGGATTGAAGGTTTTATGTCACCCTGCAAAGCACAGCGTGCGATGCAGATATGCGGAGGTGGCGAAATTGGCAGACGCACTAGCTTGAGGTGCTAGCGCCGCAAGGCATAGGGGTTCAAGTCCCCTCCTCCGCACCAATCTAAACTTCAGAAACTTACAAAAGCCAGCTCTCAGCTGGCTTTTTTCATTGCAGTTTTTTCTGTGAAGGCGTAACACATTGGTTCGGGCGCACTCGTTTCCGCAGGAGCGCTGGATCGCCTTCAACTCTCCGGAGCGATTCTTACCTCCTTCCCGAACTCTCGCCAGCTGTTATGCGCCAGTGGTCGCATAGCGTCGGACTCGATGGAGTGCTCCGGCGCTTCCGGGACCGGTGAATGGAAGGAGCAAGTGATGAACGACCGCAGAGAATGGCTTGGGAAACAGTTTCACAACGTTCTGCTGGCAACGGATTTCCATAAGAACTCCAAACTGGCACTTCAGTACGCCGCCGGGTTTGTCCGCCAGTTTGACGGCAGGCTTACAGTCTTGAATGCCTTCGAGTTTGGTCCCCACTCCCATACCGTGGAGGTCCTCGAGCACGTTCCTTGCGTGGGACGGAAAAAGGCTATGGACTGTCTGAAGGAGTTCACCCTGGAGGCCGGACCGCTCGACGTCCCCACGGAGCAGGTCATTGTGGAAGGTCTCGTGCCGTCCGTGATCATCAGGGCTCTCCACGAACTGGAAGTGAATCTGCTCGTGATCGGCACGGAGGGCATGCACCGCGGATTTGAGCACCTCCTGCTTGGCTCCAACACCGAAGCCCTCATGCTGGGTTCTCACCGTCCCACCCTGACCGTAGGTCCTCGCGTTCCCGAACGCTCTGAGCAGGAAACAGGTTTTCATAAGATCCTCTACATCTCCGATTTCAGTGTGGCTTCCACGGCTGGGGCCACATTTGCGCGTTCGTTGGAAGAGGTCTTTCAAACGACGACGGAGATCTACCAACTCGTATCCAAGGCTGGCCTGAAAGACCCCAAGAGATTGACGAATACGGCTGCGCAGTTCTGCGATATGCTGCGCTTTGCAGATCCTGACCTGCCCATAGAGTGGTTCGATCCCGAGTTTCAACTCTCAAGAATCGTGCCCGAGGCGCAGTTGATGGCAAAGGTGTCGGAGCCTGGGAACTTAATTGTGCTTGGAGTTCAGCCAGCCTCGTTTATTCAACGTCACCTGCACACCAGCCTCGCCTATCGGCTTTTAGCAAACGCTGCGTCTCCTGTACTCACGATTCCTGCTGAAACGGCAAGACACTTACGGAAGGGCTAGGTTTCCAGACACGAGATCAGCCCTTTGAAGTGCCAGATCCAGTGGTACACTCGTACATGGACTGAGGTGCTACCGCCGAAAGGCACAGGGGTTCGACTTCCCTCCTCCGCATCAACATTCCAACAAATTCTGTGAAGAGCGTACTGCCGACAGGCTGTGTACGCGTGAAAGAAAAAATGATCTTCGGTCTGTATGCACTGGTTGTCGTTCACGTGGTTGTTTGCCTGTTCCTGATCGGCGTGGTTTTGCTGCAGCAGGGTAAGAGTGCCGATCTGGCGGGTGCTTTTGGTGGACAGGGATCGCAGACGGCTTTTGGACCGCGCGGCGCGGCCAACCTCCTGACGAAGCTCACCACCTGGAGCGCTGTGCTCTTCATGGTCACCTCCATCGGTCTGACCGTGCTGCTTGCGAAGACGAGCGACCACAGCGTTCTGAGCGGCGAGAAGACGACGCAGACAGTTCCGGCGAAGAAGTAGTTCCCTCTTCGTGTTTTTGATCCAAGCGCAGGCCTTCGGGCTTGCGCTTTTGCTTTTGCAGTCCTGGAGGACAAGATGATTCATGAGGTATTTCCGGTAGGTCCATTGCAATGCAACTGCTCGATCGTGGGCGACGAGACGACGGGCGAAGCCATGGTGGTGGACCCGGGTGGCGACCTGGTCAGGATTCGAGCGGTGCTGGAGGCTAAGAAGCTTCGCTGCACGCAGATCGTGGTGACGCACGCACATCTGGACCACATCGCCGGGGCGCGGAGGCTGAGTCAGATGACCGGTGCTCCTGTCTTCTACAACCAGCTCGATCTGCCCTTGGTGGAGATCATGGAGGAGCAGGCGGGGTGGATAGGTGTGGCTGTACCCGAGGTTGCTCCGCCGGATGCGAGTGCCGAGGAAGGGATGAAGGTCTCCGTTGGAGGCGTGAACGGGGAGGTGATGCACACGCCCGGCCACACGGAGGGATCGATCTGCCTGTACTTCGCAAAAGAAGGACTGCTGCTTGCTGGAGACACGCTCTTTAAGGGCGGAATCGGACGCACAGACCTCCCCGGCGGTGATGCTCGGAAGATTCTGGTAAGCCTCCAGGAAAGACTGATGGGGCTACCGGAAGAGACACGAGTGGTGCCCGGCCATGGCGATCTCACGAACATTGGCGACGAGCTGGAAAGCAATCCCTTGCTTATAGGTCTATGACTTACGAGTGATATCTCATCTAGCACTTAGCTAAGAGTTAATAGGCTTGATTCCGTTAAGCAATTGATTAACACCCTGCTCAAAGACCTTAGGTTCAGGCAGCAGAGAGACGACGAGGTACCCCTGCGAAGGCAGACCGTAGAAGCTGCCGGGGTGGGTGGCAACCCGGTATTTCTGGATAATCCGTGTAGCGAGTTCTGCGTCCGGTTCAAGGGCTGGGATGCGAAGAATGGCGGCCCATCCTGCTTCGGCTTTTAAGCGGGTGACGTGCGTGCCCTCAAGAAACTTGTCGAGCCTTTCCAGATTCCTGTCGGTGC
>JAHFTZ010000137.1:4524-6731 GCA_023265355.1 Terriglobus sp. | reverse complement strand
CTCTCCGTTGCCGAAGCCGATGACGGCGGGCGGGCCGGAGCGCGCTGCGACGAGCTTGTCCGGCTCGTTGGCGGAGAGGACGCCGATGGCGAAGGCTCCGGTGAGGCGGTGGACGGCGCGTCTTACTGCTTCTTCGAGAGGAAGGTGTGTGTCCGGCGCGGTTATGACGGCTTCGGATTCGTTTGCTTCGATGGTTGTATCGGGACCCACACCTGCACCCGGGTTTTTCGCCAGATTGAACTCGTCTTCGATGAGGTGGGCGATGACCTCGGTGTCGGTCTGCGAGGCGAAGGTGTGGCCGCGCGCGATGAGCTCCTGCTTGAGCGTGAGGTAGTTCTCTACGATGCCGTTGTGCACGACGACGAGGGTGCCGGTGCCGTCGCGGTGGGGGTGGGCGTTCTCTTCCGTGGGCCGGCCGTGCGTGGCCCAGCGTGTGTGGCCGATGCCGTAGGTGCCGTGGACGGGGCGCTCGCGGAGCGCGGCTTCCAGGTTGCCTAGTTTGCCTGGGGCTCGGCGAAGCTCAAGCTTGGTGGGGTTGGCAGGGTCGCCTGCGACGGCGATGCCAGCGGAGTCGTACCCGCGATACTCAAGACGGCGCAGGCCTTCGATGATGACGGGGACGACGGACTTGGAGCCGATATAACCAACGATGCCACACATGGTGACAGCTTAGCCGAAGGTGGCGCGACCGGCGATATTTTGTTCATAAGATGGATGCCTAAAAATACAGGACTGTGCGGGGCGAACAATATCAGGTAAGGTTTAATTTCTTCCCATAAGAAACCAGCTTATTTTTGTTCCATCTGACAAACGTCGCTCTATGAATCGGAAGGGTTTATGGCTGGGCTGATGCATTGCATTTCTGCGAGTGTGGCTGCGGTCCCACTCAATACTGCTGAGATGGTGGAGATTCTGATGGTGGCACGCGCGAACAATAAGCGCCGCGGCATCACGGGAATTCTGCTGCACATCGACGGAAGTTTCTTCCAGATCCTGGAAGGAGCCCAGGAAGATGTGGCCGCGACGTATGCGAAGACCGCGGAGGATCATCTTTTTACCCGCGTCACCGACATCATCTCCGAACCGATCGCGAAGCGGGCCTTCAGCGATTGGACGATGGGTTTCGCGGACCTTACCCATGCAGAACAGATGGCGATTGGCGGTCTGAATGATTTTTTTCAGGAGGGAACATGCTGCACGCGGCTGCGAGCGGGGAGAAGCCAGAAGCTACTACGGGCGTTCGCGGCGGGTCGCTGGAGAACCAAGCTGCGTCGCGATCTGAAGAAGATTGCGGGATGATCGTGCTGAAGCAACCGGAATCAACGAGGCCTTTCAGCTTTGCCTTCCAGCCCGTCATCGATGTGGTGGATCGCAAGGTCGTGTCTTACGAGGCGCTGGTCCGCGGGCTGGGTGGTGAATCGGCACATCAGATGCTGACCCGCAACTCTGCCGAAGAGCTTGCCCAGTTCGATCGGGAGTGCAGGGTCGTCGCGATCCAGACGGCTGCCAGGCTGGGCTTGAAGAGCCATCTGAATCTGAACTTTTTGCCGACCACGATCTACTCCTCCTCGGAGGTCATCCTGAGTACGGTGCAGGCGGCGGAGAAGAACGAGATTCCCCTGGACAGTATCGTGCTCGAGATCAGTGAGGTGGAGCTGATCGGCGACCAGACGGGCTTTGCTCTGCTCATCAACGAATACAAGAGCCTGGGCATCAATATCTCGATCGATGATTTTGGTAAAGGTTACTCCGGTCTGAGTCTGCTGGCTGATTTTCAGCCGGACCAGATCAAGCTGGACATGAACCTGGTGCGAAGGATCGAGGCGCGCGGCGCGCGACAGGCGATTGTGCGCGCTCTGGCGGTGGCCTGCGGCGACCTGGGTGTGGACATTGTGGTGGAGGGTGTGGAAACCATCGACGAGTACATGTGGTTTCGCGATGAAGGATTCCGTTGGTTCCAGGGATACCTCTTCGCGCGGCCCGCGTTTGAAGAGTTTCCCGAGGTCCACTATCCGGAGTTTGAGGCTTAGCAAGCTTGTTTTGAGCAACCGCTTTCCTGGCTGCCCGTTAGCGCAAGACATATAACCGATAGCCGGATGGGCCATTGATATTGGGTGCAAATCGCTTCTCATCCCACAGGATGAATCTGTGCTGTAGGAACGCGGAGAACTCCGGCCACCGTTGCAGCTTCTGGTAGAAATCCGGAC
>JAHFTZ010000137.1:0-4514 GCA_023265355.1 Terriglobus sp. | reverse complement strand
AAACGATGAGGAGCCTGGGCGGATTTTGTATAAGCTCCGCGAGGAACTCCTGCCTCAGCTCGGCAATCTCTCTTGCTTGTTTGGGTGATTCTTTTTCGGGCGGAGCAAAGAGGAGTTCGTCCTGCATCTGTCCCGTCGACTGCGTCGGGTTCAGAGCGTAGAGCGTGGTAGCACAACTGCTGATGCTGTCGAGGCATTGCACGTGACCGCTCAGGGATTCTATCTTGCCGGGTTCGGCGAAGGCTTGGAGATCCGCTGTGAGAAAGGCTTGTGTCTCCATCGGCCAACGATCATGCAAGGCGCGAGAGACGCAGAGGGGCGCGAGGATCGTTCCCAGGGCAAGGCCGGTATATCCCAGGATGCGCGCCGTCCCCTCTTTGCGAACGGCAGAGAGAAACTCCAGCGTGAGTAGTGGAAAGAGAAAGGCATAGGCCGGATAGCGGTGGTACGGAAATCCTTTTCCCTGCAGGAAGTAAGAAGCGGCTCCGCAGAGCACGCCTGCCAGTAGAAGATGGCGTTCGGGAAGCTGCGTTTTTCCGAACCATCGCGAGGCGATGGCAAGGCAACTCAGAACAAGCAGCGACCGCACCAGAGCCCACGTCAAGAGATAGGAGGCGCTCGCGTGTCCGAGCCTGGCGTGCAGGGGAACGAGGGTTGAGACAGTGATCCAGAAGGCCCGCAGCGCGTGATTTCTGAGCAGCCACAACACCGCGATGAGGGGAGCGACCAGAAGGCCGAGAGTGATCTCCAACGTCTGACGCCAGCGCTGAACCCGTATGCACGTCGCATAGTCGGGAAGAAAATAGAAGCAGGCTAGGAAGAGGATCGCAGTCGGTTTAATGGTGATGGCAGCGCCGAGACAGATCCCGAAGCAGATTCTGGAAGTGAGAGTGTTGCGCCAGGTCTGACTGAGCAGAACTGCAACGCCGACGAGGATCAGGACAGCAACGGTAAGATCCCGCTGGCCCGTTTGAGCGATGCCGTCCCGTGCGTGAAAGGCCGCGAAGAGAGAAGCAGCATAGAAGCCCGCGAAGCGGCCGTAGGGGCGGCAGAGGATGATGGCGGCGAGCGCTGCGACTACGAGTAAACCCAGATCGTAGATGCGCCACGCCAGCGCTCCCATGCCTAAAGTGCGCATGACCAGCCAGTCGACCGCGTATGCGCCGGGCATTTGAAAGTCGATCAGATCGCGGTAGGGTGCGTGGTGATGCCCAAGCATGAAGACGACATAGTGGAGGTACGCTGCATCGTTGACCAGGGGCCAATAGAGGGTCAGGCCCGCGAACGCGGCCAGGCACAGGGAAAGAATCCCGGCGATAAGAATCTTGTAACTCTTCGCGGTCTCACGGAGAGATTCCCAGATCAGCATCTCTCCAAGCTACTGGACGCAGCTGCCTAGATTCATGAATGCAGACCGGAATCTTCATAATTTTCAAGAGAGCGCGGAGATTCCCAAAGTGGGCAATCTCCGGTGCATTTTAGCGCCGTATGCGTATGGCGATCTGGGCTACGCGCGGATCGGTGGTGGTGCTGGTGATGCTGCCGAAGGCGGCGGAGCCGAAGGAGCCGTTGGGTTGAGAGAAGGCCGGGGTATTGGTGATGTTGAAGAGTTCGGCGCGCAGCTCCACATCCGTGCGTTCGCGGATCGTGGTGTGTTTGACGAGGGCAAAGTCTGCGTCGCGATAGGCAGGGCCTCGGACGGGGTTGCGCGAGGCGTTGCCGAAGGTGAACTGTGGCGCGTTGGCGAAGGCAGAGGTGTTGAAGAACTTTGCCGGTGTGCGCTGGCCTGCGGGGAGAGCGGGATCCGCGACGAGGTTGGGCCGCTGCAGGACGATGCCGGCAAAGCTGTTGTTGTTCGTGGCCTGGGTCACGGTGATCGGCATGCCGCTCTGCATGGTGAAGATGATGTTTGCAGCCCAGCCGCCGAAGAGGGCGGAGGCGAAGCCGTGTCCGGCGAACTTCGGAAGATCGTAGACGGCGGTGAAGGTGAGGACGTGCGGCATATCGCCCTGCGAAGAGTCGCGTTCGAGATACGGGCGGAAGGTGTCCGCTGCGATGAGCGACGAGGTGTTGGGCGAAGAGAGCACGGTGGAAGAGAAGACGGACGAAGCGTCGTCGATCAGCTTGGAGTGCGTGTACGAGAACAGGAGGTAGAGGCCGCGGTTGACGCGCTGTTCCAGCTTGGCCTGGATGGCGTTGTAGTTGGAGGTGCCCGTGTTGTTGCGGTAGGTGGCTACGTTCTGAAAGCGGGGGAAGGGCTTCAGCAGCTGGGCGGCGGCGATGGTGGAAGTGTTCAGCGTGCTCGACGTGGGAATCTGGTTGAAGAAGGGGTTGGTGACTTTGCCTGTGAGTGCAGCGGGGTTGGTCATACCTACAGCGAGCTGCGCGGCGGTGAGTTGATTCAAGTTCGCATCGGGAATACCGACATGAACGACATGCGATCCAACGTAGGCGATCTCGAAGGAGAGACTGTTGGTGAGCGAGCGCTGGATGGCAAGATTCCACTGCTCGACATAGCCGGAACCGGCTTTCTTATTTGCGGTGTAGACACTCTGGCCAAGACCTGCGTCGGGTGTCGACTGTACGGGCGTAACCGTCGGACCATTGCTGAGCCTGAAGGCGGCGGCGTATCCGTCCTGCGTTCTCTGCTGCACGTTTTGAATGAAGGGGTACTGCGGCGTGGTGAAGGGTGTGGTGATGCCGCTCTGATCGATGAAGACGATGCCGAAGCCGCTGCGGATGACGGTCTTCTGGTCTGGCGAGTAGGCGAAGCCCACACGCGGAGCGACGTTGCCCCAATGGAGTTCGCGCGCGGAGCGTGAGTTGCCGTTGACGCCGAGGTAGTCGAGTTGCTGCGTGGCGAGGTTGAATACGGCTCCCTGGTTATGCGTCTCCGTGGAGGGCATGTGCAGGCTCCATCGCGCGCCTGCGTTGAGGATGAGCTTCGAGGTCACGCGCCAGTCGTCCTGGAGGAAGAACTCGTGAATGTAGTCGCGAGGGCGAATGGTGCGGCTCTGCAGATCGATGGAGAAGGTGTCGACCTGGCCGAGGAGGAAGCTGGCGAAGGAGTTGCCTCCTGTGGCGCCGTTCGCTCCGGTGATGTCCGTACCCGTTGTGGTGAAGGCGAAGGAGCCGGTGGGGTTCGGAGGGGAGATGGCGTTGAGCTCGTAGCGGCGAAGGTCGGCACCGGCTTTGAAGGAGTGTGCGCCCTTGGTCCAGACGACGGTGTCGATGAGCTCCGCAACGGCTGTCTGAAAGTTTGCGGAGGTACTGGCGCTTGCGCCGAGCTGCTGGAATCCGGTGAAGGTAAAGAGAGGAAGTGTGTTGTTGAAGCTTGCGTTCGTTGGGATGCCGGGGATACCGAGGGCCGTGGAGGCGGTGTTGTTCAGCGTTGCGCCGATCTGCGAGTTGCCGCGTCGCGTGTAACCGATGCGGAAGTTATTCAGAAGGCTGGGCGAGAAGGTGTGGGTCTCGTTGAAGACGATCTGCTGGCCGAGGATGTTGGTGAGTCCGGAGACATTCCCGGTTCCTAAGACGGATCCGCTGATGGCTCCGGAGCCGTCGGGCAGAGGTGTGACCGGCTGTTCGACTTCGTTGTAGTAGCTGTAGCGTGCGAAGCCGCGATCGCTCTGGCCAAGAGCGGCATCGAGACGGAGATCGAACTGGTTCTGATGGTCATCGTCGTTGGCGGTGCGTGTGTAGTTATTGGCCGCACCTGGCCTGGTGGGAACGGGGATGCGCGAGAGCAGAGCGATGGCTGCGGGATCGAGAGGAGTATCGATGGTGTCGTTGGCGTACTCCGTGCGAACAATCTTTCCGGCGACGGTCTGTGTGCTGTTCGGGTTATAGATCTTGGAGACGCCAGAGAAGTTTCCCTGGCGCATGGCGAGGGTAGGCACGGTGGAGATTCGTGTGACCCCGATGCGCTGCTTGACTCCCTGATAGTCGGAGAAGAAGAAGAGTCGATCGCGCAGGATAGGCCCACCGAGCGTCGCTCCGTAGAGGTTGCGGCGATACTCGGGTTTGCGTGCGGTGCTGCTGGCGAAGTAGTTGCGCGCGTTCAGGGCTTCGTTGCGAATGAACTCGAAGACGGAGCCGTGGAACTGGCTTTCGCCGCTGCGTGTAGCGACGTTGACTACGCCGCCGTTGAAGCGGCCAAACTCGGCGGGGACGTTGTTGGCTTCTACAGTGAACTCCGCGATGCCGTCGACGATGGGGAAGAAAGCGACCTGGCCGGGTTCGGGTTGAAGAGCGGAGATGCCGTCGTAGAGATACTCGTTGGTGCGCGGCCGACCGCCGTTGATGCGCGGAAGCAGCGTGCCGGGCGGCAGTTCTACACCGGGAGCGAGCTGTGCGAGCTGGATGAAGTTACGCGAGTTGAGTGGTAGAGCCACGACAGTGCGACCGGGGATGGTGGTGGCGATGTCGCTCGTGGCGGCCTGAAGCAGAGGCGCATCGGCGTCGACGTTGACTGTCTGTCCGATGCCACCGACCTGGAGTTGCAGATCCAGGCG
>JAHFTZ010000136.1:4472-6742 GCA_023265355.1 Terriglobus sp. | reverse complement strand
CACACGGACTGGCTTGTTGTTCGAGTCATACTCTACCGTCACCTGGCTCTTGCCATCGGGACGGAGGTACGCCATCAGGCCGGACTTGCGGACCTCGCTGAGCTTGGAAGCCAGCTTATGCGCGAGCGAGATAGGTGTCGGCATCAGCTCCGGCGTCTCGTTCGTCGCATAACCGAACATCATGCCCTGATCGCCAGCGCCGCCGGTGTCCACACCCTGCGCAATGTAGGGGGACTGCTTGTTGATCGTCGAAATCACCGCGCAGGTGTTGGAATCGAAGCCATAAGCGGCATTGTTGTAACCGATCTCGGAGACCGTATCGCGCACCAGCTTCTGGAAGTCGACATACGCCTCGGTCGTGATCTCACCGGCGATAACGACGAGGCCTGTGCAGGTCAGCGTCTCACACGCAACGCGGCTCATCGGGTCCTGCGCCAGGCAGGCATCCAGGATGGCATCAGAAATCTGGTCGGCGATCTTGTCGGGATGGCCTTCGGTAACGGACTCGGACGTAAATAGGAAACGATCGCGCTTAGACAAAACTTCTCCTCCAACCTGCAAAACCTTTGAATTAACTCATATCAGTTTACCGTAAAGGCAAAAATGCCTCTACGTAGGCCATTTTGGAGGGCAAGATACCGGGATTGGGGATGGATTCGGGTTTCGACTAGCGCGCCACGATTTTGTAGTGCCGTATCCACCACCACACACCCAGGGCCAGGGCAGCCAGCACGACGAACATCAGCACCACGCCTGCCCACTTCCAAAGGTTGCCATTCTTGCGCTTGCCCCGCTGGTTGCTGACGTTTTCGGCAAACTCGCTCCACTCCTGCTCTTCGTGGCTACGCACGCCGGAACGCCGGCAGGCGTCCATGAACGCTGAGACGGTCGCATGCTCATCCAGATTAAGGAAGCGTGCATAACTCCGAACAATCCCCTTGTTGAAGACCCCACCCGGAAGCTCTTCAAACGCTTCTTCTTCCAAGGCCCGCAGATGCCGCACGGTGATCCTGGTTGCGGCGGAGATGTCTTCTAGCTGGACACCCTGCCCGTTCCGCTGTTGCCTCAGTTCGTTACCAAAATTCGCCATAGGTGTGGAACAGATGGAGCCAGTTCTGATGACTTTATGATGTGAAACGGGCCGAAAGTCTATATCTCGCCATCATCGGAAGGATAGTGGACGCTTGGGGTGGGGTCAAAAGAATCCGCACAAAAGTAACCTGCCAACTTTCCCAATTTGAACGCAAGATCCGGAGTGCTCCGCAGGCCTATGCGAATCAAAGATACCTTTATGTCAAACCTCATGTTCAACCCGTCCACCGCCGCGCAGATCTTTCCCACGCTCCTCCAGGATTCCCGCTGGCGCATGGTGCTGCAACGGGAACCCAGCAGCGACTTCGTCTACGGCGTCACCACAACGGGAATCTTCTGCCGGTCGACCTGCCCGTGCCGCCGCCCTCAACCCTCAAACGTCCGGTTCTATGACACGGTGGCGGAGGCTCGTGCTGCCGGTCTCCGCCCCTGCAAACGCTGCCAGCCGGAGATCGACGCCCTGGCCCCGACGGCGAGGACTGCAGAAGTCGTAGCGAAGACCTGCGCCTATCTCGACCTGCAGAGCGAACGGACAGTGCCTCTCTCTGAGCTTGCCGCACACGTTGGCCTCTCGCCGTTTCATCTGCAGAAGCTCTTCCGCGCCACGGTCGGTGTCACTCCCCGCCAATACGCTCACGCACGCCGCGTGAAGCACTTCGCTGAAGAGGTAAGTGGCCGCTCTGTTACGAACGCCCTTTACCAGGCAGGTTTTCAATCCTCCAGCAGACTCTATGAACACGCCGCACGCGATCTCGGCATGCACCCCAGCGATCTCCGCCGCAAAGCCGCCGGAGTGGAGATCCGCTACAGCATCGCAGCCTGCACCCTGGGACGCATCCTTGTAGCCACTACCGCAAAAGGCATCTGCGCCATCGCTCTGGGAGACACGGACGACAAACTCCTCGCGGATCTCCAGAGGCGCTTTGCCAAAGCCGACTTACTTCCCTCCGACGACCAGGAAGCTCTTCAGCAGGTCATAGGGCTCATCGCCGAGCCTCACACAGCTCTCGCTCTCCCTCTCGACCTCCGAGCCACGGCCTTCCAGCTTCGTGTCTGGCAACAACTCCAGTTGATCCCTCGTGGGGAGACTCGCTCCTACGCGCAAGTTGCCACAGAGATCGGCCAGCCCACCGCAGCGCGGGCCGTCGCGCGCGCCTGCGCCTCCAACCCGGTCGCCC
>JAHFTZ010000136.1:0-4423 GCA_023265355.1 Terriglobus sp. | reverse complement strand
AGTGGTCGGCTCTTCCGGTGGGATCACCGGATATCGCTGGGGTGTTGACCGGAAGCAAAAGCTTCTCAATATAGAGAAAGCGAACTGAATGTCCCTGCTATCCTTAAGCGGTCAATCCAGGACGATCAACGAGGTTATACCGAACATGGCAACCGCAGCTCCCACGACTACCCTTCCCTACAAAGTCGCAGACATCACCCTGGCCGATTGGGGCCGTAAAGAGATCACCGTCGCCGAGCAGGAGATGCCCGGCCTCATGAGCATTCGCGCCAAGCATGCCGCCGCCAAGCCTCTCGCTGGCGTCCGCGTCACCGGTTCTCTACACATGACCATCCAGACCGCAGTCCTCATCGAAACCCTCGTCGATCTCGGCGCAGATGTCCGCTGGGCCTCCTGCAACATCTTCTCCACGCAGGACCACGCCGCCGCAGCGATCGCGGTCACCGGCGTTCCCGTCTTTGCATGGAAGGGCGAAACACTCGAAGAGTACTGGTGGTGCACCGACCAGGCGCTCAGCTTCCCCGGCGGTCTGGGACCGCAGCTCGTCGTCGATGATGGCGGAGACGTCACTCTCCTCATCCATAAGGGCGTAGAACTCGAAAACGGCGACCGCTCCTTTGTGGACAATCCCGAAGGCAGCGAAGAAGAAGCAGTCATCAAGGCCATGCTCAAGCGCATTCTGGCGGAAGAGCCGAAGCGCTGGAATAACGTCGCCAAGGAATGGCGCGGCGTCTCCGAAGAGACCACCACGGGCGTGCATCGCCTCTACGACATGATGCGCGCGGGCAAACTGCTCATCCCAGCCATCAACGTCAATGACTCCGTCACCAAGAGCAAGTTCGACAACCTCTACGGCTGCCGCGAGTCGCTCGCCGACGGGATCAAGCGCGCGACCGATGTCATGATGGGCGGCAAGATTGCCGTCGTCTGCGGCTACGGTGATGTAGGCAAGGGCTCCGCACAGTCCCTCCGGGGCATGGGCGCTCGCGTTGTCATTACGGAGATCGATCCCATCAACGCCCTGCAGGCCGCAATGGAAGGCTACGAAGTCACGACGCTCGAAGACACACTCGGCCGCGGCGACATCTACGTTACCTGCACCGGCAACGTGGACATCATCACCTTCGAGCACATGCAGAAGATGAAAGACCAGGCCATCGTCTGCAACATCGGTCACTTCGACAACGAGATCCAGATGGAACGCCTCAACTCCGCAAAGGATGTAGAGAAGCTGAACATCAAGCCCCAGGTGGACAAGTACACCTTCCCCACAGGCAACCAGATCTTCGTTCTTGCCGAAGGCCGCCTTGTTAACCTCGGTTGCGCGACGGGTCATCCGTCCTTCGTGATGTCCAACAGCTTCTCCAACCAGACGCTCGCACAGCTCGACCTCTGGAAGAACAAGGACACCTACAAGGTCGGTGTCTACGTTCTGCCGAAGCTTCTGGATGAGGAGGTCGCTCGGCTCCATCTCGAAAAGATCGGCGTCAAGCTCTCAACCCTCTCCAAGAAGCAGGCCGACTACATCGGCGTGCCTGTCGAAGGTCCCTATAAGGCCGAGACCTACCGCTACTAGCTCCACCTGCACCGACACAAAAGCCCTCCGTGAGGAGGGCTTTTGTGTGTAGAAGAAGCCGCAAAAAAAGATCGGCACTTGACGTTGAATATAGAGCAAATTTTATTGAGACTTCGAGACCTTATTTGGGGCTTCGCGCCTTAGCTCCTCGATGTAGTGTCGAATCACTTCTTTGCCTTCAGGAGAACAGAATCCACCGCCTTTATCTGCAGGGAACTCGTCGCTCAGATGAATCATTCGTTTTTGTATGGCTTGCAGCCGCGCATCTGCGAAGAAGGTTGCTGACATGTAATTGTCCCAATCCCATGCCGCTCCTTTTCCCTCTAAGAAATCCTCCAACGTGCCAGCTACTTCCAAGTAGCTCATTGTCGCGTCCATAATGCCTGCCTCCAAGCTCCAACGTCACGATCCAGAAAGTCCAATCGCTATACCCAGCCGCACCACGACCAGTTCCACTATCGACCCGGGATGATGCCTCTACCCGGGGACCAAACTCGTTGGTAATCTCCTAGGGATGTTCTCTGCCGATTGCAGGCTGACTTCTGGAGAAACTTCGACCCTAACTAGCTAACTGGTAGCCGTGGCCGAATCATAATCATTCGCAGTAATCACCTGCACCGCAGGAGTTGCTGTCACCTGCGTATCCAGCAGAACGAGCGTCCGCGCGCTTCCCTGCGGATAGGTCACGCTGGAGCCGGTGTACGTAGGCACCGTATCCGCTGCGACGACGGTCCCCGTTGGCAGAATGTAGATCTTGTACGTCCCCACGGGAACATTGAGGTAGCCCGTGTTCGTATCGAAGACGACGCCCTTAGCAATCGGGCTCGCTGTGAGGAGCGTGGCGGAACTCGGCACCAGGTAAATATCGAGCGCGCCGATTTTGGACGCTTCATTGAGAAAGCGCAGGGCGATCTGTCCGGAGGGTGCGGGTCCGCTCTGGTCCGCGAGCACCAGACCTTCCAGGCTCGCGTTCACATTGCCCACCAGCAGGGTGAACTGCTTGCTGGCCGGAAGCGTCGTCTTCGTCGAGAGGACGGTCGTGGCCGTTCCCGCCGGCTTCACCTGGACTGTGTAGGTTCCTGGCGTAATGGCGACGTAGGAGGTAATTGTCCCAAAGCCGAGGTTATAGGCCAGGGCGTTCCCACTGGCGTAAATATCCAACCCACCGGAGTCAGGGCTCGCATCGATGATCCGCAGCTGAGAGAGAGGCGTGCTTCCGGTCGTCGATCCACATCCCGTCATCGCGAGCGACGAGGCTGCAATCACGGCAAGGCCGAGCGTTCGCATAACGGTCTGTCCCATTTTGAAGATCATTTTGGAGGAAAGCACCAGTCAGTGTGCAACGGCGCTTCTTCACTCTATCCGATATCGACAGAGCCGCACCACGGGAAAACCTTGTAAACAGCACTGAAGGTACTCAAAGATAGATCCGTTTGAGGTCACAAAACGGATCACTGCGGCTTAGACACGTGCCGCGCCACGATCATCTCCTTGATCTTGTCATAGGCTGCCTGGGGCAGAATCCCCTTCTGGACCAGCTGATTTTTCATGGCGTAAGGACGTCCGTCCACGATGCGCTGCGCATAAGCCGCACCCATGCCTGGCAGCGTCATGAGCTGCGCCGTCGTTGCTGTGTTCAGATCCAGCGGTCCGGCCACCTGCGCCGCACTCCAAAAGCTTGCCAGAACAAGTACGCCCACAGCGAACAGCTTCCTCATCGGCCATCTCCTCTACCTGCATTGTCGCCAAAAACGCGGCGCCACGTTGACACCGCAGAGAACCCCAAGATAACCTTGAAGACGGAATGAGCACACGCCTCCATCATCACGGACACCATACCCACGCTCTCAGCGTGCCGGCGTCCGTTGCTGTGAAGGCGTAACACCGCTCACACAGATTCAACGTAATAAGACCCAGGCCCGCTGAAGCGCATAACCGCTGGCGGGCTTTGTTGTGTCCGCCGCAGTATGCAATGCAGCTTCGGCCACAACAAACAAAGGACACGGAACGTAATGTCAGACGCAATCAAGATCGACTTCGCCAAAATGGACGGCCTCGTCCCCGGCATCGTGCAGGACGCCACGACCGGTGAGATCCTCATGCTCGGCTTCCTGAACGAAGTCAGCTACGCTAAATCCCTCGAATCCGGCTTCGTCACCTTCTGGTCGCGCACGCGTTCGAAGCTCTGGATGAAGGGCGAGACCTCAGGCAACCGCCTGAAGATTGTCTCCGTCGCAACGGACTGCGACACCGACGCACTTCTCTTCCGCGTGAATGTGGAAGGCGACGGCCTCACCTGCCACGAAGGCACGGTATCCTGCTTCACCAAAAATATTTCTCTGGAGACCCTCTAACCGTCATGGCAAACAAACTCAAACTCGGCATCCCCAAGGGCTCCCTCCAGGACGCCACCCTCGACCTCTTCAAACGCGCTGGCTGGGAGATCTACGCCTCCGGCCGCAGCTACTTCCCGACCATCAACGATCCTGAAATCGAATGCATGCTCGTTCGCGCGCAGGAGATGGCACGCTACGTGGAGACCGGCGCTCTCGATGCCGGTTTGACTGGCAACGACTGGATCCTCGAGAACAACTCAGACGTCGAGCGCGTTACTTCGCTGACTTACTCGAAGGCCTCGCGGCAGAAGGTGAAGTGGGTCCTCGCCGTTCCTGAGAACTCCACCTTCCAGAAGCCCGAGGATCTCGCGGGCAAGGTCATCGCGACGGAGCTCGTCGAGTAAACCAAGCGCTACTTTGCCGAGAAGAACATCCCCGTCAAGGTGGAGTTCTCCTGGGGCGCAACCGAAGTGAAGCCGCCCATGCTCTGCGACGCCATCGTGGAAGTCAC
>JAHFTZ010000135.1:1076-6794 GCA_023265355.1 Terriglobus sp. | reverse complement strand
CACAAACGGAAGTCAGATATGGAAGCATCAGATCTCCGAGTACAACAATCAGGCTGGTTCCATCTCCAGAGGCAGCCCACTGGTTCTCAGCAATGAGATCGTCATTGGAGATACCGTGCCTAGCTTCTTCAAGACACATGCTGGAGCCGATGTCATCGCCGTCAACCCCTCAACGGGCAACCTTATGTGGCGCACACAAGTCGATCCCCACCCTGCCGCAGTCATCACCGGTTCACCTGTCTCGTTCAACAACGTCATCTACGTCGGCGTCTCATCGATTGAAGAGGGCCTGGCGACAGTACCGGGCTACCCCTGCTGCACCTTTCGCGGCAGCGTCGTAGCGCTGGATGCTACGACAGGAGCAAAACTCTGGCAGACATTTACAGTTCCCAGTAATGGAGGACAAACCAATCAATTCAGCGGTGGATCCGTCTGGCAGCCACCCGCAATCGACACCACTCGCAATCTCCTTTACATCGGCACCGGCGATAACTACACCGCCACAGCAGGCACCGCAGAGTGCGAGATAGACAACATCGCAAGTGGGGATACCACTGGATCCTGCACGAACTCGAATGATCACATCGACAGCGTGCTTGCGCTGAATCTAAAAGACGGCAGTATCAAGTGGGCGACTAAAGTGCTCGGCTACGATACCTGGATCGCCGACTGTGGAATCACGCCAGCCGTCGGCGCCACACCATGCCCTAACCCAGCAGGAACGGATGTGGACTTTGCCGGATCGGGCGCGAATCTGATCGGCACAAATATCGTTGGCATTGGCGAAAAGAGTGGAACGTATTGGGCACTCAATCCCGATACCGGCGCTATCCTCTGGCACACCTCTGTAGGACCTGGAGGTGTTGGAGGTGAGATGTGGGGGAACGCGAGTGACGGCACCAACGTCTACCTGCCATTGACCGACTTCAATCAGGTCTCTTACACCCTCCAACCCCAAGGACAGAGCATTACATGGGGTTCATGGGCCGCTCTCAATGCCCAGACAGGAAAGATTCTCTGGCAGACGGCCGATCCTACGGTAGGAGCAATCGATATGGGCGGGATGAGCGTCGCAAATGGTGTGGTCTTTACAGGTTCCATCTCGGGCAACATGTATGCTCTCAACGCCCAGACAGGCCAAGTCCTCTGGAGCTTCAATAGCGGCGGGTCTATTCTGGACGCACCCTCCATCGTGAACGGAACCCTCTTCTGGGGCTCCGGATACGCGCACATTCCAGGGTCCACCCTCGGAAAGGGAAACAGCAAACTTTACGCATTCAGCTTCTAGTCAACGCATCGATAACCGCTACCAGGCAAAAGAAAACGCCCCGGACGCAGATGCATCCGGGGCGTTTCAGTTGAGATGGCTTACTTCTTCCGGCTTGCCTTGTAGTTGGAGACGACCTTGTCATCAAAGGCAGCCACGATCTGCTTGATCTCCGGAGCGTGCGGGCCTTCCGGAGCCAGTTCGAGGTACTTCTCATAGGCTTCGACGCATCCCGGAGGAGGAATGATCTTCTGCGACTTCGCATCCACGGTGGACTTTCCGATGAGGCCCTGCGCCTTGATGTAGTAGGCATCGGCCTTCGTCGGATCGGCGGCGATCGCCTTGTCGGCGGCTACCGTCGCTTCATCGCGGCTGTTCACGTTGTAGAGCGTGGCAGCTTCGTTGAAGTAGTACATACCGGCCTTGGCGGGTTCGGCCTGGGCTGCCTTCTCGTACGCGTCAGAGGCTTCCTTCAGCTTGCTGGAGCGGGCGTAGGACTGGCCGAGCTGGTTGTAGGCGGCACCTGCGAGCGTCGGCTGCGGCTTCTTGGAGGCAGCGTTCAGGTCAATCGTCTTCTGGAAGGAGACGATCGCATCGTCATACTTCTTGGCGCCGAGCTGGGCGTTGCCGAGTTCAATCCAGAGGAGAGGTTCGTCCGGCTTGGCTGCGGTGGCCTGCTGCATGTCGGTCAGAGCGGCGTCGAAGTTGTTCGCCTTCATCTCTTCGCGCGCCTTGGTCAGGAGAGCGTTGACGTTGGCGACCTTGGAGTTGGTGGCCATGACTTCGGCGTTCTTCTTCTTGAACTCTTCGAGCTGCTTCTTCTCTTCGGGCGTGAGGTGCTTGATGTACTCTTCGCGCGTCATGTCATCGTCCGCGAGGGTATCTGCGCCAGCCTTGACGACGACGTGATCGAGGAAGTCGATGGACTTGCCCTGGTCGAAGTAGAAGAGGACGTAATCGTCGGGCTTGATGTCTTTGCCGACGAAGTTACCCTGGGCATCTACGGGGAAGGTGTAGGCGTACTTGCGGGCCTTCTCTTCAGAGGAGCGATCCGTGGTCAGACGAACTTCGCCGCTCTTGACTGCGAGTCCACCATAATTCTGCACGTGGCCATGAATGCTGCCGGGAGCGGCCTGGGCCAAAGCGCCCGTAGCCGGAACGAATGCCAGAAGTGCGAGAGCAGTGGCCGCCAGGGTTGCGCGGAAGGGAACGGTCAGTTTCATGGAAGATCCTTCTCTCTTTCGACGCTCGATGGATCTGCGCCTTTGGAATTACGCTGTGGCTCACTTTGCCACAGCCTGGGTCCCGACATATAAAGACACCTGCCGGGAGATGATGTTGTCAGCCTTCCGTATCCCCCGACCTCAGACATACGGGATTGGATCTGTTTCGCCAGCTTCTTTGAAAGCACGTAGCCGGAGAGAACAACTTTCGCACACTCCACATGCTTTTTCATCACCGGAATAGCATGACCAACTTACATGCAACGGAGCATGAAGTTCAACTCCGAGGCGGACGATCTCGGCTTTTTTGAGGTGAATCAGGGGCGTGATAACCCGGATATTCCCTTCTTTTGTACCCTGCTGGATCAGAGCGTTGAAGGCGTCATAATACGCCGGACGGCAGTCCGGATAGCCGGACGAATCCTGCTCTACCGCACCGATGGAGACCGTCAGCGCACCGATAACCTCTGCCCAGCTTACGGCTGCGGAGAGAAAGTGCGCGTTCCGGAATGGAACATAGGTTACGGGAACTTCGTGGCCTATGGTAGCTTCGTCCTCCGGCGCGTCTGGGACAGCGATGGAGGTGTCGGTGAGCGCGGAGCCGCCGATCCGCCGGAAGAGGTCCATGCGCAGGGGCAGGAACTCCTTCGCTCCGATGTACTCCGCGACCGCTCGTGCGGAGGCGAGTTCCCTCGCCTCCGTCCGTTGGCCGTAGCTGAAGTGGAGGGCGTAAACCTCGAAATCGCGCGCGGCGAGGGTGGCGCAGACGGTAGAGTCCATCCCGCCGGAGAGGCAGATCACGGCTTTTTCCCTGATCCTGTCCCCGGTGGGGCTAGAGGTCGTTGCCGTCATCCGCCAGCGAGGCCTCCGGGAGTCCATTCAAAAGGGACTTTGCGGCTTCTTCGTCGCCACGGCGGACGAGCAGGCGCGCACCGGAGGTGGCGGGAAGGAGGGAGTTGGCTTCTTCGCCGGAGAGGAAGCTGTCGATGCCCGAGCCTTCCAGAACGCTCTGCGCAAGCTGCGCTTCAGGTGGTTCCGAGTACCGCGCTACTACCACCATGTCATCGGCGTTGGGGATTTCTGCCATGTCGTTCTCCATTTCTAAAAGTGCATTTATAGGATGCGTCCTGCGGCGGGTTCGTGTCGCGCGGGAGTAAGTGTCGCGGCTAACGCGTCGAAGGTAGAGCCACCTCATCGTGCGACCAGTGGGCGACGATATCGCGAACGATCACGTCGCCCACACGGTAGGCGGCGTCGAGAGAAGGCATAAAAGCCCCGTATTTCACGATTTTTGTCTCCGCGAGACTGTCTGCGGCGGAGATGCCCTGGCGCTGCTGGTCGAAGTTGGAGGCGGTACGCAGGACGAGGACGCGGTTGATATCGACACGATGGGCCTGGGCGAGCCAAGTGAGCGACTGCAGGGTTCCCGTGTCTTCCATGCCACAGATTGCATAGGTTCCCTTGCCGTCGGTCTGGTACTTCACCCAGTCGCGAGCCCACTGGTTCATCAGCTTGCCGTGCCAGAAGGTGCTGGCCGAAAGGTTATCGCCACGGAGCACGAAGGGAGGGCGACGGGCGTTTTCGTCCGCGAACTCCATGCGCCGGGATTTCATCTCCGCTGTGTCCTGCAGATCGATGCCCTTGGTCTTTTCAAAGGCCCAGGCCACCAGGGCCGGATTGAGGTGGAAGGCGATCCCGTTGTCGTCGGTCCGTGGCTGCTCGTAGGGGACGGATTTGCGCAGGGGAACGTATCCGGTCTTCCAGGTGGAGGGGGCCTCGCGCGGGTCGATCTCATGCGCCAGATCGCCGTCCACAATCCATTCGGACCAAACCGCGGAGCCCAGGGAGCCCATTTTGGGGTCCATGCCTCCAATTCCGGCGATAATCCAGTAAGCGTGCGTCAGATCGAAGCGTTCATCGGTGCCCAGCGCCATGATGGTCGCAGCCGCACGGGCGGTGCCTATACCGGTGACGATGCCCAGGACGCCGTCCTCGTTCATCATGGCGTCGTGATAGGCGCCGAGCATCGGAAATCGGCGGGTAAGGTGTTCTCCGTCGTACCAGTGCTGAAACTCTCCGGGGATGTCGCCGGAATCTTTTCCGATCTCAAACATGGTGACTACGACCACCTTGACAGGGATCTTTGCCGTCTGCGCAAACGAAGAGAGGGCGAAGAAGGTAAATACTATGGCAGAAAAGAGACGCATAAAAAGATGCTATCGCAGGTAGGCTTAATGCATCAGCAGTTGAGCCCCTTGAATCTGGATGGCCTCGCTCCCCGTCTTACAAGGCATCACGCACATCTCGCGCGCATCGCCGCGCTTATAAGGAATCTCCACTTGCGTCCTGCACTCCGCTTTACCTTGCTCTGTGGATCGTTGCTCTGCGGATCGCTCTTCTGCGGGCTGGTCTCACAGGCCTCCGCACAGCAGACTACGATGGAGCTGCCCGACGCTCCCCGGCCCTCTGCGGAGGTGCTGATCTCCATGATCCGGAGTTCGGAGACGGCTTTGCCCGTGTCCTCTTCTGTGGCTTCACCCTTCGATATGAGCTTCGATCCGGAAGACTTTCAGCAGTCCAGCCCGCGAATGAGCGACAGTTCAGACCCTCCCACGAAGATGGATGAGAATGGAAAGCCCGCTCCAAGAGGAGGCCAGCAGCCGCAGCGCATCCTGGGTCTGATGCCAAATTATCGCTCCGTCTCCAGCGGATCGACGCCGCCGAAGCCGACCTTCAAACACAACTTCGTCATTGCGACGCATCAGTCCTTCGACTATTCGTCCTTCATCTTTCTGGGCATCACGTCGCTCTCCGCAGAGGGATTGGACTCGCATCCCGCATTGGGCAAAGGCGTCGCTGGCTTCTGGGGCTATACCTGGCGCGGATTTCTGGACAAGACGGACGGCACCTACCTGGGAGCGTGGCTGCTTCCCAGCATTCTGCATGAAGATACGCGCTATTACGCCATGGGCGAGGGCAGCAAGTGGAAGCGCGCGGGCTATGTGATCAGCCGACAGGCCGTGGCACGCACCTATGGCGGACGCTCGACGCCGAATATCGCCGGGCTTGGAGCCAAGGTGCTGACGCAGGTGATTTCAAGAAACTACTACCCGGCAGGCAGTACCGACTTTGGGACGCTGGCGACGAAGTTTGGTTACGCGATGGCGCGCGATGTGGGATTCACGATGTTCCGCGAGTTCTACCCGGATATCGCCACCCACATACTGC
>JAHFTZ010000135.1:0-1066 GCA_023265355.1 Terriglobus sp. | reverse complement strand
GCTGAGATGCCACTGCACCGCACGCGAGAGAACGAGGCGCTCCAGATCGCGACCCTTCTGGATCAGGCTGGGTAGGGCGTCGTTCTGCGAGACGCGCGTGACATCCTGCTCGATGATGGGTCCTTCGTCCAATTCTGCCGTGACATAGTGACTGCTTGCGCCGATGAGCTTGACGCCGCGTGCGAAGGCTGCGTGGTATGGCCTGGCTCCGGTGAAGGCGGGCAGGAACGAGTGGTGGACGTTGATGATCCGCTGCGGATACGCGTCGACAAACTGCGGCGAGACGATCTGCATGTAGCGCGCAAGGATGACGAGATCGACCTTCGCCTCTGCCAAGAGTGCAAGCTGCAGCGGCTCTACCTGCTGTTTCGTTGCAGCGGACACAGGGGTGTAGTGAAAGGGAATCCTGTAGAACTCTGCGAGTGGGCGAGCGTCCTCGTGATTGCTGACGATCATGGTCAGGTTGCAGTTGAGTTCGCCGGTCTGGTGGCGGTAGAGAAGGTCGGCGAGGCAGTGCAGGTACTGTGAGACGAAGATCGCGACGTTCTGCCGCGTGTCTTCAAAGTCGATGCGCCAGTGCATGGAAAACTTCGTGGCGATGGGCGTGAAGCGCTCGCGGAAGAGCTTCGCGTTGCACTCTTCGTTTTCCGTAACAAACTCGACGCGCATGAAGAAGAGGCCCAGCTCGGCGTCCTGATGCTGGTCGGCGTTGAGGATATTGACGTCGTAGGCTTCGATGAGAAAGTTATGGATGGCAGCGACGAGCCCTTTGCGGTCGGGACAGTCGACGAGAAGCACAGCGGTCTTCGGCATGCGGCAAAAGGCCTTTCGTAGCGCGAAACGATTACACGCCTTTTTTCTGGGGCTCCCAGATGAACTTGTGCACCTGCAGGGACAGGCGCGCGTCGAGACCGTCCGCGAGCATCCAGTCCACGAGATGCCGTGCGTCCAGCTCCATGTTGTCCGCAGACCGCAGGATCGATGGCGCCTTGATAAATGCGGGCGAGAGGAGGATGCCTCCCGCTTTTTCATTGAGGGAATGTTCGCGGATAAAGTCGCGTGCGAA
>JAHFTZ010000134.1 GCA_023265355.1 Terriglobus sp. | reverse complement strand
TTCGCTACGGTGACGGACCTTATCGTTGGTGGATGGCTGGTGGATGCGCTTATCCGGCGCGGGTGGGATGCCAACCGCGTGCGCAAGGTGATCCTTATTGGCGGCACAGCGTGCGGGTTGGGAATCCTGGGTGCTGCTTACGCTCATACGCCGATGCGCGCGCTGATCTGGATCAGTATCTCCATTGGCGGGCTTGCCGCTGCGGCTCCTGTTGGCTGGTCGATGCCATCCTTGATTGCTCCTAAGGGGAGCGTCGGCACGGTGGGCGGGATCGTGAATCTCTCGAATCAGATCTCGGGGATCTCCGCGCCGATCATCACGGGGTATCTTGTGGCGGCGCGGCATAACTTCGCGTGGGCGTTCGGTGTGTCGGCGGTGTATCTGCTGATTGGGATTGCAGCGTATCTCTTCCTGTTGGGGAGAATCGAGCCGATGGACGTCGAGACGACGACGGCTTAGAAGCCCTGTTCTCTTGCTTCTCGCAGCGTAGCGGAGGGATCCGCTTTTTCTTTTCCTGACAGATCCCTCTATGCCTCCGCTACCCATGCTTTCGCAAAGCGCACGAAAGCATGGGTAGCGGGGTGTTTTAGTGTGTTGCGGCGTAGTGCTTGGTTACGGCAGTACGCGCATTGATTACGTCGAAGCTGCCATCGCGGTTGCCGATCAACTCAATGCCGTTCCCCGCGTCTGTGCCAGCTAGGTTGGCGATGTTCGCCGCGTTGGTGTTGTGGGCATCGCCACCCTCCTTGGAGTAGTGAAGCTGCCAAAGGTCTTCCAGACCCGGTGAGGTGCGGACGGTGTCCAGTGTGGGCGTGGATCCGCCCTTGGTCTCGCCGTTGTCCATGATGGCTACACGAGGGTGGATCGCGTGCACGAGCGCAGGGCTGGAGCTCTGATACCAGCCATGGTGAGAGACGATGTACACGTCCACCGTGCCGATGAGGTTCGCCGGGCACATGAGCTGCATCTCTTTGTCCCAGGTGAGGTCGCCAAGATCGAGCAGCTTCAGCTTGCCAAAGTCGATGCGCACACCGAGCGAACGGCTGTTCTCTGTTTTGTCTTCAGGACGCTTTTCGGATTTTGCGCAGTAAGGATTGGGTGCGCCTTCGCCGGGCAAAGCGGTTTGGAGAAGATTTCCGTCGGCGCTGATAACCTTCGCATGCAGCCCTGTGAGCGGAAGGACGTCGCCGGGTTTTGCGATGATGTGGGTGTAATGACCGTCCCGTAGAAGCTTGTGGTATGCCTCGTAGTCGCTGACAACGCCAGGATTGTCGATCTCGCGATTGACGCCGTGATCAATGAATGCTCCCACCGGAATCCGCTGGACAAGTTGGACGACTCCGCCGATGTGGTCGTCGTGAAAGTGCGTGATGAGGACGTAATCGATCTTGGTGACCCCGGCGCGCTTTGCCGCAGCGGCGATGCGATCGGCGTCGCGAAAGTCGTGGCCGGGCCAGCCCGTGTCGATCAAAAGCGACTCGCCCTTGGGCGTGACGAAGAGCGTGGACTGACCACCCTCCACATCGATGAAGAAGACGCGCAGCTTGTCGGTCTTCACCTGGGCAAGAAGGGTGGTAGAGACGAGGCAAACAGCGGCGAAGGCGAGCAGACGTTTCATGCTTTCACTCCTGTGGGTGCAGGTACGGTGGCACGCGTGGAGCCGGTGGAGATGCCGCCATCGACGAGCAGCGTCTGTCCGGTGACGTAGCGGCTGGATTCGGATGCGAGGAAGACGACGGCTCCGTCAAGGTCGTGCGCCTGGCCGGGACGTTTTACGGGGATGCGGTCGACGAGGTACTCGACCCACTCCTTGTTGTCGTAGAGGACCTTGTTCTGTTCGGTGCGAAACCAGCCCGGGGCGAGGCAGTTCACTGTGATGCCGTGCTTGCCCCAGTCATCCGCGAGGCTCATCGTGAGCTGACGCACGCCTCCACGGCTGGCTCCGTAAGGCGCAAGGCCTGCATAACCGAAGACCGATGTGACCGAACCGATGTTGATGATGCGGCCGTAGCCGTGCGGCACCATGCGGCGCGCGATCTGCTGCGCGACGAAGAAGGTGCCACGCAGGTTGGTGTCGAGGATAAGGTTCCAGTCATCCCAGGTGACATCCAGCGCAGGCTTTCGCACATTGCAGCCAGCGTTGTTCACAAGGATGTGGATCTGGCCGACGGCTGCTTCTGCAGCGGCGGCCATGGCTTCGATGCTGGCCTGATCGCGCACATCGAGTTCGAGCGGCAGACAGCGGCGACCGAGGGATTCAATCTCGCTGACGAAGGGAGCGAGGTCGGCGAGATTGCGGCTGGTGACGATAAGGTCCGCCCCGGATTTCGCCAGGGCGCGGCCGAAGTGCTGGCCGAGGCCACGGCTGGCTCCTGTAACGAGAGCGGTCTGTCCGGTGAGGTCGAAGAGTTCGTTGGTCATGCTGCAGTCACCGCATCCGGCGAGAGGACGATCTTCATGAGGTTAGGCTCCCGGCTGTAGAGGCGTGCGAACCAGTCCGCGCCGTCGGACAAAGGTGCGATGGCGGTGATAAGCGGCGCCACCTTAATCTTGCCGGAGGCGATCAGTTCCATCGCCTCCGGGTACTCTCCGGCGGAGGCGCAGGATCCCTGCAAACGGATCTGCCGTGT
Source organism: Terriglobus sp. (assembly GCA_023265355.1). Lineage (GTDB taxonomy): Bacteria > Acidobacteriota > Terriglobia > Terriglobales > Acidobacteriaceae > Terriglobus. Next base: position 4,178 of record JAHFTZ010000134.1, on the reverse strand, counting down.
GACGACCTTCTGCAGCGGAAGCGTCACCTCTTTTGCGATGTTGCCCACAAGAGTGACCTTTCCGCCCTTGCGTGTGCAGTCGATGGCGGAGGTGACAGTCTCGTTGCGACCCACGGCCTCGAAGACGATATCGACGCCTTCGCTGGAGGTGCGTTGCAGAATCGTCTGCAAGAGGTCCTCTCCAGAGGCAAGGAAGGTTTCATCTGCGCCGAGGGCCTTTGCGAGTTCCAGGCGCGTTGCGTCGATGTCTGCGACGAAGACGCGAGAGCAACCAAGCGCACGCGCTGCCTGTACGAGCAGAAGGCCGATCATGCCTGCGCCGATGACGAGCGCGGTTTCTCCGCCCTCGATTTCGCTGACGTGCACGGCGTGCAGCGCGACGGAGACCGCCTCCAGCATGGCGGCTTCGGGGAAGGAGAGATTATCCGGCAGGCGATAGAGAATGCGCTCCGGAACGGCGACGAACTCCGCAAATGCGCCCTCGCGGTGAAACTCAGGGCAGGAGACGCCGATGACCTGGCGGTTGTTGCAGAGGTTGACCTCGCCCTTGGCACAAAAATCGCACTTGCCGCAGTAGACGGTGGAGTCGAAGGTGACGCGGTCGCCGATTTTGTACTCCGTGACGTTATCCCCGAGCGCCGCAATGGTGCCGGAGGCTTCATGCCCCATCACGATAGGAGGGATGCGGCGTCCGGAGCTGCCATCGTAGCCGTGGACGTCGCTGCCACAGATGCCGCAGGCGGCAACGCGCACCAGAACATCCTCTGCGCCGAGCTTTGGGGTGGGAAGATCGGCGATCTCCAGATGCTTGTATTCCGAGAGCAAAAGAGCCTGCATGGAGTGAAACCTCGCCCGATCAGGCTACAGCTTTCAATGCAGCACTGAAAAGCCTGTAGTGTGGATGTATGAAGATTTCTGCCGTCTTCCTTGTTTTTTGGGCGTTGAGCGCTGGAGCGTCCGTGACCTTGCCAACGGGAACGCCGCTTGCAGTACGTATTGATGGCAATCTTCCCTTGCACGCAGGGGCCGAAATTAAAGGGCACCTGATCTACGCAATCTATGAAAACAATAGGATTGCGATTCCAGAAAACGCCATCGTGCGCGGACATGTGATGGAGCTTACGCCCGACCGCAGCAAGCGCGTGCATGCGCGCCTGCGGGGCGACTTCACGCCGTTCCATGTTCCGATTGTCGAGTTCAACGCAATCGAGATGCCGGATGGCACGGTGCTTGCCGTGACAACGGGCACGGCGACCAATGGCGCGCCCATCTACCGTGTCGTTGCTCCGCCGCCGAAGAAGGGCGGGTTCGTTCGGCAGCAGATGGACATGATCAAGCAGGCGACGAAAGACCGTGTGGCCGTCATCACGGGACCGGACAAGGGTGACCGCCTGAAGCAGCTTCTTTACAGCCAGCTCCCATATCATCCGGAGCGGATCGTGAAGGGAACTGCATGGACGGTGGAGACTGCCGCTCCGCTCGAGATAACACAAGCGGCGGACAAGGTTGCTCTACCGCTTTCTATAGGAGAGACGCCAGAAAAGCCGCCGACGTGGATCGTGCAGGCGTATCTCGCAGAGGCGATCAGTTCGCGGGAGTCGAAGGCTGGGCAGCCAATTCGCGCCATCGTTGCTGAGCCAGTCCTGAATGTTGATGGGACGGTGGCTGTTCCGCAGGGATCTGTGCTGACAGGAACGATCTCACAGACGCGGAGGGCGCGGAGCTTTGGCAGAGCAGGGGAGCTGCGCTTTAATTTTCGTCAACTGACGGTTCCGGGTGGTACGGCGCAAAGCGTCCAAACATCGATCACGGGCGCGGATATTGCGGGCGATCTGGCCATGACTTCCGAAGGCGAAGTAAAGCCGAAGCCCAAGGATAAGCTGGTGGTTCCGTTGATTCTGCTGAGCCTGGCGGCGCGTCCGCTGGATCACGACGGCCATCATCAGATTGCAAAGAATGCAGGTGCTTCCAACGCATTCGGCGTTCTCGGATTCATCATCGGGACAGCGGCGCAGAAACCATATCTGGCCGCCGGCATAGGGTATTACGGCGCTACGATTTCGCTGTACGAGCGGATCTTCCGCAAAGGCGACGAGGTTTCCTTTCCGAAGGACACACGCGTTGTGCTCCAGACGACGGCGCGGCGCAATGCGGCCATGCCTCTGGGTAAGCCTTAGTCAAAATGCCCTTAAATGCATCGTTGGGCGCAACCGGCTTATCCTAGATAGATATGATTTTTCTGACACGTAAGGCGGAGTTTTCATCGTCGCATTTCTACCGCAATCCAGAGTGGAGTGAAGAGGAGAACATCCGCCGCTTTGGCAAGTGCGCCAATCCAAATGGGCACGGACACAACTACACGCTGGAGGTGACGGTCGGCGGTGAGGTGGATCCCGTGACCGGCTTTGTCGTGGATCTGAAGTTGCTCAAAGAGATCCTGGAGCGCGAGGTCGTGAGCGTCTACGACCATCGCCACCTGAACTACGAGGTTCCGGAGTTCGCGCAGGTCATCCCGACGACGGAGAATATCGCTGTGGCGATCTGGCGGCGGCTCGACGGTAAGATCCCGAATGCGAAGCTTGAGCGCGTGCGTGTCTACGAGATGCCGGATCTCTTCGCCGACTTCTACGGAGAGACTTCGTGACGCCGATCGTACACTTTTCCCGACGTTATCGTCTCTCGGCTTCACACCGTCTGCACGTGGGGACGATGAGCGAAGAGGAGAATTATGCCACGTTTGGCAAATGCAATAACCCCTTCGGGCACGGTCATAACTACGTGCTCGAAGTCACAGTGGCTGGGCCCGTGGACGCTGCAACGGGCATGGTGGTCGACATGGTGGCATTGGACTCGCTCGTGAACGCGCAGATCGTGGAGCGCTTCGACCAGACACACCTCAATATGGACCCGCTTTTTGCCGAAGCTCTGGTGCCGTCTACGGAGAACTTTGTGATTGAAGTAGAGAAGATGCTACAGAAGAGCGTATGTGCGTTGGGCATCCGGCTGGTGCGTGCGCGCATGGAAGAGACATCGAATAATTCGTTCGATCTGCTGCCGCAGGAACCACGCGAACGCGTGGTGTTTTAGGTTCGTTCAAAAGAAAGAGACCGGAATGTCGAAGAGTTTGGAACAGGCAACAACCGAAGAACTGTATAGCGAAGTGCTGCGAAGGCTGGGTGAGGATCCCGAACGCGATGGTCTGTTGAAGACACCGGAGCGCATGGTGAAATCCATGACATTTCTCACGCATGGGTATGAGCTGGATCCCACGGAGCTTCTGCGGGGCGCGTTGTTCGATGTGGATTACGACGAGATGGTGATTGTGCGCGATATTGAGTTCTACTCCCTATGCGAGCACCACATGCTGCCATTTTTCGGCAAGGCGCACGTCGCTTACATCCCGAAAGGTAAGGTAATCGGCTTGAGTAAGGTGGCTCGCCTGGTCGATCTCTTTGCGCGCCGTTTGCAGGTGCAGGAACGTATGACGCGGCAGATTGCCGATGCGATTGTGGAAGCGATTGCGCCGCAGGGCGTGGGCGTCGTGGTGGAGGCGCAGCACCTCTGCATGATGATGCGTGGCGTAGAGAAGCAGCACAGCATGACTACGACCTCGGCGATGCTAGGTGGATTCCGCAATGCGGCGCAGACGCGGAACGAGTTCCTGTCGTTGATTCGCCGACCGAGCGCCCTGTGAACGGTCTGCTGGTCTTAGATAAGCCTGCTGGTATGACTTCGCATGATGTGGTCTACGCAGTTCGACGTGCGACGGGCGAGAAGTCGGTGGGGCATCTGGGAACGCTGGATCCGATGGCGACAGGAGTCCTGCCGCTGCTGCTGGGAAAGTGGACGCGCCTCGCGCAGTTCTTCTCAGCGGCGGAGAAGCTGTACACGGGGACGATTCGCTTTGGATGGGCGACGGATACGTATGACGTAGAGGGGACGCAAGCGGGCGAGATCGCTCCGCTGACTCTGGGGCTGGCCGAGTTGCAGAAGCTCGCACTGCACTTTGCAGGCGAGATAGAGCAGATGCCTCCTGTGTTTTCAGCGAAGAAGATCGGCGGCGTATCGGCATATAAATTGGCGCGCGCGGGCAAAGAAGTTCCTGTGAAGCCAGCGCGCATCTTCATCCACTCGTTCGTGCTGACTGGTCTGGAGGGGGATGTTGCGAGCTTCGAGAT
>JAHFTZ010000133.1 GCA_023265355.1 Terriglobus sp. | reverse complement strand
ACTTACGGAGGCGCGCCTCTCCAGCCTCGTGGAGGCTGGCCTGGATCATCTTCAACTGAGCCTTCAGGACATTGAAGAAGTTACGGCAAATCATGTCGCGGGCACGCGCGCGCATGCGATCAAGCTCGCCCTGATCCCGATCATCAAGCGCTTCCATATCGGCTTCACGATGAACCTGGTCGTCCATCGCCTGAACCTCGACCGCCTCGAAGAGTTCATCGCGTTAGCGGAAACCCTCGGCCCGGACCGGTTGGAGATCGCGCACGTCCAGTACTATGGCTGGGCGCTCAAGAATCGCGATCTGCTGATGCCTACGGAGGAGCAGGTCCGCCGATCTACCCCGATCGTCGAAGCGGCAAAGAAAAGGCTTGCGGGGAGAATTCACCTGGAAGCCGTCGTACCGGATTACTTCGGAAGCTATCCCAAGCCCTGCATGGGAGGTTGGGGGAAGCAGGCGATGCTCATCGATCCCATCGGCAACGCTCTCCCGTGCCATGCGGCGGCCGTGATCCCGGACATGCACTTTCAAAATGTCCGAACCGAGGACCTTTCTTCCATCTGGAACTACTCCTCAGCCTTTCAGCGCTTTCGCGGCGATGCCTGGATGCCTGACGATTGCAAAAGCTGCGCGCGCAAAGAAGTGGACTTCGGTGGATGCCGCTGCCAGGCCATGCTTCTCACCAGTGATCCGAACACCATGGACCCGGTCTGCCAGCACAGCCCGCATCACGGGTTGATGCGGGAACTGCGTCAACCCTTGATGCCTTCGAAACCATTTCCTATTTGGCGGGAATAACTCTTCTCTGTTGAACGGAAAGTATCGTCTGCTTGCCAGGATCATGGGCCGAACGAAAGACCTCGCACCGGGGCGATCTCTCATGCAAGCGCTATCTCTACCGAGGACCGCTCCAGATGGCGAGTTGGTCTCCATGCGCCATGTCTCTAATTTGCAGTTACATCGTCCCGGTCGCGAGATTCAGAACATTCAGAATACTGCTGAGATAACAATCGGCAATGCTTGATGCTCCCCTGATCACGCTCGCTTCATTGACTTTTTTCGCGGCATCAGAACCGTAACGATCGCGGCACCCAGCATGATGCCGTCCTTCAACTCCTTCTAAGCAGGTTACCCGTCAGGGAGCGCAATTTGGCTTTGATTGCCGCGGCAACCGGTCTTAGAGTCATCGAACTATTAGCTCTTCGCTCGCGCGATCTTGATTTTGAGACGCTGGAACTCAATGTGACTCGTTCGATTTGGCATCAGGTCGTGGGCGACTGTAAGACCGAAGCCTCGGCTAAACCTCTGCTCATGGACGATTACATGGCCGAGGATCTGCGAAGATGGCGTCGCCAGAGTCCATATCCGATGGCCGATGAACTGGGAAAACAACTTACTGGCAGGACAATCTTATGAAGCGCTACATGAAGCCGGCGGCAGGAGGGCCGGCATCCACAAAACATCGGATAGCATACTTTCCGTCACCTCAGCACCCTCGGAATGCAAAAAGCAGAGGTCGGCGGAGCGAATGACATGCTTATTGCAGTCTGAAGCAAGTGAGGTCCATGAGATATAGACTCGAAACTCCGAAAGCGCCGTCCGCCCGAGCGGTTTCGTTATCAAGTGAACGAAAGCCAAGACGCAGAAGTTGCTGGCGTCGACTTTCACCGGAAAGCGGGTTATAAACAACCATCAGCGTCTTACAACTGTGATTGAACGCTTCGCCAATCCGCAACTCGTCGAGGTGTTTAGCGATACCGTTGCCGCGTTCTTCCGGGTGAACTACAAGCCTGGAAATATAACCGGCAGGGAAAATTGCAGCGGACGCTATGGTGGAACTGAATAGATGTACGTCAGGTACACATGTTAGATCTTGATGGACCGTGAGTCGCGCGGCGGCAATTAGCTCTTGATTCTTCCTAATGATCCAGTGAATGGCCTCTCCGTCATATCCATCTTCAAGGGTGCCGCCCCCCGCGTGTAAACTTCCTTCCAACAAAGGGCACGTAGATTCCTAATAGCAGGGATGCTCTCATGATCGTCATTTAATGATGTTTTGAAGATATAGATCCGGTACTAGGCATAAGTAAGATTGTACGGGGCGCTATTTGGAGACGAATGAGGTCATCAGCACGCCAGGAACGAACAGCCAAGCGACGGAGCAGCAACAATTCAGGACTCAAAAACTTGCTTACGTATCCTTCTCTCGGGCGCTCGATCATCTACGCATATTGCTGTTTACGACGAAGCCCGAAGCCGCGCGAGATGAACTGATCGCTCGAAAACTCGTCAGCCCCGAGCAGATCGAAATCGCCCTGTAACTGTTAACTCCTCAGCATTGCTTTTGATGACAGGCCAATGCAGTCATAGATAGAGGATTTGGACCGACGCAGGAGATTGGTCCCGAGGAACGCGCTCTCGTGAGTGTCGCCGACTATCGGCTCCCTGAAGTCACCTGTTTACAGGTCTTCGCGTTTACTCCTTTCAATGGCTGCACCAGTCCCGGTGCAGGTTTGACTTGCGCCCTAAGGTTGAGAGTATTCTGGGGTTGCGGTAGAGAACAAAAGGCGAAAACGTGATGGCAGTGCAATCCAGAAGTGCGGCGTTGAGGCAGGAGATCGAGAACAGCCTCGCGTCGCGGATTCCTGCCGCCTTATCGCCCCAGGGCGTCCAAATAGCACGGCTTCTCCCTATTCGGAATGAAGCCGTAAATGCCCTGTTGGGTGGCGGGTTGCCTATAGGTGGCATTTGCGAGTTCACTGGTCCCGCTTCGGCTGGGCGAACATCGCTGGCTCTGTCCGTCCTGAGTGAGGCGACTGTCGATTCGGCCTGCGCCTACATCGACGTGAGCGATAGCCTCGACGCAAGATGTGCCGCCGCCGCTGGAGTGCGACTCAAGAACCTTCTCTGGGTGCGTTTTCCTGAAATGCAGGAGCAAACTCCGAACCCCACCCAACCCGATCATGCCGGAAAAGCCGTTACACCGAACAGCGATGGGGCGGACAAATCGACGCAGCACCACGGCATTCGCTATCCGCGAAGCGAGACAAAGGGCATCGACCCGGATTTGGAGAGGATGCTTGTTCATAAGGCGGAAACCCGGTTCAAAAAGATGGAAGGCACCCCAGGCTATCCAAACTAAAGGCTGAGCCTCGCAGCCCCCCAGCAGAGCAGGTCGCCTACGAGCATTTCAACGCCCGCCGTGCGGATGCGTCCGACCCGTTACGGCAGATCGACCGGAGAGCTGCGGATGAGGCTCGCGAACGTGCCAACTCCCCCGCAGTAGTACACGGCGGGCTGAGGCGTGATGCAAAGCCGTGGAGCAAGTTGGACAAGGCTCTTCGTACAGCAGACCAGATTCTCCAAGCGGGAGGCTTTCGAGTTGTGGTACTTGACCTTGCCTCAGTCTCCCCGGAGCAGGCTCTTAGTATCCCGTCGGCAGCCTGGTATCGGTTCAGCCGCGCTGCGCAGGAAGGCGACGCCGTCCTGCTCCTCCTGACTCAGGAGCCATGCGCTAGATCGAGCGCGAAGTGCGTACTCGACTGCTCGCCACACTTGGCTCCAAGCGAATCAAGCCATGTCTTCGACAGCATGACCCACGCAACCGAAGTCGTCCGCCAACGGGTGGCAAATCCTTACGGCAAGAAAGCACCGGGCCGAGCTGTCGAATGGAATTCGACAGCTCCGTGGATGCGCGCGGCGGGGAGGTAGGGGATGGAATACGCCGCGATCCACATCCCGGAGTTTCCGGTAGTCGCATGGCTGCGATCGGACGCCGCCGTACGCTCCCACGCCCTCGCCGTCATCGAGGGCATCGCCCCGCTTCAGCGCGTTGTCTCCATCAACCGCGCAGCCAGAGTCAGGGCGTCTCGCGTGGCATGAGCAAAGTTCAAGCTGAGGCGACCGGGCCGATGCTCTTTCGCAATCGTTGCATTGCGGAAGAGACCGCGACCTTTGAAGACGTGTTGGAGATCGCCGAGCGATTCTCCCCACGGATAGAAGCTCTCTCAAGGCACTCAACAGTTATGCCCAGGCCCATTCGTTAGCAGTCTCACTCTTAATTGATAGGAGCGGCACCGAGACGTTGTTTGGAACCGCTGAGCAGTATGCCCGAAAGCTTAAGTCTGAGCTTGAGGCGGCAGGTTTTCCTTGCAGCGTAGCGACTTGCTCCAACGCGGAAGCAAGCCTGCTACTCGCTCGTTCTCATACCGGAGTAATCTGCGTACACACGCTTGATCTCGAAAAGCGACTTGCCCCGCTGCCCATCACATTGCTCCGCTGCGATGATGCCACTTTGACGGTGTTTGGCAGATGGGGAATACGGACGTTGGGAGAGCTTGCGGCACTCCCCGAGACTTCGCTCATCAGTCGTATCGGACAGCAAGCGAGACGCCTGCAACGTCTCGCTCGTGGCACGGAAGATCATCTGCTTGTGCCGGAAGAAGCAGACCTTATCCTCTCCGAAACCGCGATACTCGATACGCCGCTCGTCCTCCTGGACTCGCTGCTCTTCGTTGTGTCGCCGATGCTCGAACGCATCATACGCTCCGCCTTCGAACGCGCCTACGCTGTGCGTAGTCTCACACTTGCGTTGCAACTAGAGTCCCTGCCTATGAGCGGCACATCCGCCCCGCTATCGCTATGCAAAGCCGCGAGCTTTTCCTCAAGCTGCTCAATCTGGACTTGCAGAGCCACCCGCCACAAGCAGCCATCCTTGGTGTGACGCTCACCGCAGAGGCCGCGCGTCCGCAGACGGCACAGCGCGGCCTCTTCCAGGCCCAGTTCCCGGAACCGGACAAGCTCGACATTTTGCTCGCAAGACTTCACTCGATTGCCGGCGACCACAACGTAGGCGTAGCGGAGCTATGCACAGCCATCGTGACGATGAAGTCACGATGGCTTCATTCCGTCAAAGTGTTCACGCCGTTAGCTCGCCCCCATCGAAGTCATCATGTCTCGCACTCCGCAGATCAGTCCGGCCCAACCCGTCCGGGTGGCGTTGAAGAACGGAACACCGTCACTCCTTTTCTGGCAGGGCGGACGATTGAACCTCGCAGAAGTCAAAGGCCCCTGGCAGTCGAGCGGCTATTGGTGGGATGGCCGAACTTGGGAGGCCGACGAATGGGATGCCGTCGTTGTGCAGCCTCTCTACGCTCTCCGTCTCCGCTATGAACGCGCACCAAAGGCGTGGACTGTCGCAGGTGTGTATGACTGAGGCCTATGTGGAGTTCCACGCCCGTTCTGCCTTTTCCTTCCTTGAAGGAGCTTCGCTACCCGAGGCTCTGGTAGAGCAGGCCGCTAAACTCGGCATGTCGGCGCTCGGTATCCTGGACCGCGACAGCCTGTACGGAGCACCACGGCTTTACACGACCGCAAAGATGCTGGGGCTTCGTTCCCACGTCGGAGCCGAGGTTTCGGTGAGCGATCTTGGCTTTCAGGTGCAACCGGCAGAGTGGCAACCGCACACCATCCCTCAACGGCCGGTACGGCTTAGTCTGCTTTGCGAATCGCAGACAGGCTATCGCAATCTCTCGCAGCTCATCACCGGATACAAGCTCAGACAGAAGACAAAGGGTGAGGGCGTCGCTACTCTCCGCGAAGTCAGGGAGCATTGTGAAGGATGGGTGTGCTTGACCGGTGGTGATGAAGGACCGCTTGCCGCTGCGCTCGAAAGAGGCGGCATGGAGGAAGGGAGACGAGTTCTCCATTCACTCGTTCAGATCTTCGGCCCGAACAGTGTTTATATCGAATTGCAACGCCATCGCATCCGCGAACAGGAGGCCCGCAACGATGCGGCGTTCTCCCTATCGCGGGAGTTTCATCTTCCAGTTCTTGCAACAAACGGCGTCAACATGGCAACCGCATTCGAGCGTGAAGTGCTGGATGTACTGACGACGATCCGGCACCACACGTCGCTTGATGGCGCAGGTCTGCTCTTACAGCACAACGCCAATCGCCATCTCCGACCAGCGCATGAGATGGCCACGCTCTTCCAGGACATTCCCTTTGCCATCGCCGAGACATGCGAACTGTCGTCTCGTCTCCAGTTCGAGATGAAGGACATGGGCTACCAGTTTCCGCTCTACCCGGTGGGTAACGACGAAACGATGGATACCTTTCTCTACAAAAGGACTATGGGGGGAGTGTTCAATCGCTACGGCGCAAAGAGCAGCGTCAGCCTTCGCAAGCGAGCCGAGAAGCAAGTAGCCAGAGAGCTTGCGCTCATCGCAAAGCTGGGACTCGCCGGATACTTCCTCATCGTGTGGGACATCGTAGAGTTTTGCCGCAAGAACGGAATCCTCGTCCAGGGCCGAGGCTCCGCCGCTAACTCTGCCGTTTGCTACTCGCTGGGGATTACGGCAGTTGACCCCGTAGGGATGGAACTGCTCTTCGAGCGTTTTCTCTCCGAGGTGCGCGGTGAGTGGCCGGACATCGACTTGGATCTTCCATCGGGAAAAGACCGCGAAAAGGCCATCCAGTACGTCTATACCCGCTACGACCAGTTAGGAGCCGCGATGTGTGCCAACGTCATTACCTATCGTGGCAAGTCGGCCGCCCGCGAGCTTGGCAAATCGCTGGGCTTCGATGAAGACACTCTGACTCGCCTTACTCGGCTCGTCAGTGCGTGGGAGTGGAAGGGCGCGACGGACACGATGCAGGAGCAGTTCCGCGTGGCAGGATTCGACCGACCACATCCGCGCATCGACAAATACCTTGAGCTTTCAATTCGGATGCTCGACCTGCCTCGTCATCTGGGGCAACACTCAGGCGGCATGATTATCGCGCAAGGGCATCTCGCCTCCGTTGTCCCTATCGAACCGGCGAGTT